>CAYSZE010000187.1:0-6735 GCA_964435255.1 uncultured Oligoflexia bacterium | reverse complement strand
GGAAAATATCAATCCGCCTGTTATTGAGGAAAATTATGAAATGCGCGCAGCTGCTTTTAAAGCGTTGCGTAATAATTTGATGTTATTGATAAAAAGATACTGTTTTTCCGTTGTGAAAGAGCAAGAGGAAGACGTTTTGACTTGGGCTTGGTATGAATCCCAATTGAATATTGGGAAAACAGAAGGTATTAAAGCCAAAAATAAAATTGTATCTGCTGTTGAAAGCAAATCGAATAGTGAAATTATTTCACTAAATAAAGCCCTAGAGTTTTCTTTGGCTAAATTGAATTTTCTTGAAGATAAATATATCCCATTACTAATATTAGATGAAGATGATCATGTTACATTTGAAGATTTAATCAATCTTTTACAGCAATTGCTTGTGGTAGTAAATAAAATATATTCAGATAGAATTCATAGTAACGTCATAACAAACGAATCAAAATATGATAATAAACAGCTAGAATTAAATACGAGTGAGCATATAGAGGGGATATCTATGGATTTTTTAAATTCAAATTCCGTAAATACTATTCAAGAAGCATATGATGCAATTGCAAAGGCGAATGAATTTTTATTAAAAAATGATCCGCATTCACCCTCGCCATATTTGATCCGGCGTGCTTTAGATTGGCGGAAAAAGTCTTTATATAGTGTGTTTATTGAATTATTTAGTTCGACAAGCAAGCCACAAGAAATTTTTTCGCTACTAGGATTATCGCATTTAGATAAGAACAAGAAATAATCTATATTTTTTAGGAAAATTTATGAATGAACTAGAGCAAATGTTTGAACATTATACTGAATATAAAACCACTAATGGTATGCTTATTCTAGAAATGATAGAATATAAAAAACTAAACATGTCTGACCTTTTTCCTATTTTAGGTAGTACAAGTGTTTTATTGGAATATATTAATGGCAAAAGACAATTATCTAGTAAACAAATAGAAAGACTAGCAGAATTGTTTGGCGTTGTTCCTGATGTATTTAAAAGAGATGAAAAACTAGAGCAAGGTATTTCTCAGGACGCTAATTTTGCTGAGCAGTCTTTTAAAGATGAAAACTCTCAAGAGCATGCAGAGCGGGAAGCAAATTTCATGTCTCCCTTTTCTCAACAAGAGAATTCTTTTCAAGACGAAAGATTTGCACAAAATTTTGATGATAATAATGAATTTAAACCACAAAATTTTCAAGCTAAACCATTTTGGGAAGATTAAAACAATCGTAAAAATAAAACTATTTAACCTAAGAGATGTGATATAATTTAGCTTTTAAGTCATTTTTATTTAGCTGCTGAAATTGTATATTGTTTTTTAATTGCGCAATAAAATCGATAGCATTAAATTTTTCATGTAAGTACAGCTCTAAAATATAGGTAAAAATATCGTTTAGCTCGAATCGAAAAGGAATAAGAGTGTCAGCATCTTGTTTAAAAGAGCTGGATTCAAATACTTCTATATAAGAATGAACTGCTGTAGAAGTTTTATCGTAAGATAAAGACCAAAATGAAAACATACTACAATTAATTACTGCAGTTATTTTTGATTCTTCTTTATTTGATCTGGTAATTTCTAAAAACGTTTGCTGGATGGCATTGATATGGCCAGATATTCCATTCCCAAGTTCAAGACCTACATCACTTAAATATCTATTTCTTAATCGGACTTTTTCCAGGTCACTTAGATTATTAATATTCTCTGTCAGTGTATTGTAATTCAAATTTGCTGTTAAGTCGTAGTTTCTAATATTATAAGAAGCTTTACCTATCATATTGTATCTGCTATTATCTCGATCGATAATTGATGTGTTACCACTAGTTGTTATAATATTTGAATGTTTACTTTCGCTTTGAGCTATTTTATTAGAATTTTTAAAAGTATGGACACATCTTCTAATGTCATTTAAAATAATAGCACCAATAGAAACTAAAGGAAAAATAGTTGTTAAGCAATTCATGTCTGTTTTTAAAAATTTTTCTCTATAAAGTTCTTCGTAATTAATGAAAAAATAAATCAAATGATAAAATTCTTTAATACCGCAATTTTTAAAAATGTTTTTGTATTTTATTTTGAAATATGGGAAATATTCAGAAGAATCATAAGATTTAATTAATAAATATGATTTTAACTGGTTAGAACTTATTGAATTATATTCATATTTTTTATAATAAAAATTAAAGTATGCATTTGCAGCAACTCTTTCGTGGACCTTTTCATCAAAGGCATCAATTGTTTTTTTTAAAGTATCCCGTTCATTCTTTGTTTTTTCTGTTAAAGCTATAAAAGTATTGCTATTGTAGTCTTTAAAAATTTGTTTATAGTTTATAGGGTTAGATAATTTATCAAAATATTTGAAATAATTTAAAAGAAGAGAGCGTTGAGCATAGTATAAAGATTGTTTTTGATCTAAGGCTAAAAGATACGCAAGCTTTTTTTGAATTAGACTATTTTGTTTATATTTTGCTATGATTTTTGCAATTAAATCATTAAATAACTCGTGTTCACTGGTAAAGCAAATAGTATACTCAGCTTTATTCTTGTTTCTATCTCCTAATTCTTTTATTTCATTATATACTAGACTAAACTTATCTTTAAATTTATTGTAACTATTATTATTGTGATCATTGAAAAAAGAAAACCAATCTCCAAGTAAATCGTTAAAATTTTTTTCATTTTTAAACTCATTGATATTTTTAATCACGGTCTTGTCAAAACTTTGTAAGGGGATTTTTCCGAGTGCTGGATTAGCATAAGTTTTTAAATTTTTTAAAGAAATGTCTTTAAAATGTTGAGAAGTTATATCGACTTGTAACGACTCAAAATAAGAAGCATTATTTTCTATGTAAGAAAAAAAACTAGCTTTGAGTTCTTGAAAATTAGGATAAAAATAAAACCATGGGATAAAGAAGTAATGATTTAAAAAATTTATCTGTTTTATACATTTATTTATATCTAATGGTTGATATAGCTCTTTTATATCTTCATTTTTTTTTGTCTTAATTAAGTTGCTAATAAAAGTTCTTTTGTTTTCAATATTTTTTCTGCTAATTTCATCCAACGGATAAGTTATGCTTGTTTCAGTTACGTTACTTAAGACATAATCAAGAGTAAAGTTCATGTACTGATATTTTAGTTTAGAATAATAATTTTTAAACTGGTCTTTTTCAATCATAAATATAATCATAGTTGACTCTCCTTTATTGAAGATAAAAAAAATATAATTATTATTTTTTGAAATTTCAAAGAAGTTTTTTACTATTTTATAACCGTATATTTTTATTAATATTTTATTGTGAAAACTTATTAATTTAAAAGGTCACTAGAAAAATTAATTTCTAGTGACTAAGGTGATCTTCTTGTAAAGTAGTAAAGTATAATGAGAATCTGTTTATTTTAGTAATTAAATTTCATCAAATACGTTTACTTTATACTTATTTCATTAATATCTGCGACTGAAGCTTTAACTGTTAGATCAGCACTAGCTGTTATAGTCATTTTCGATTTCACAACCATTTCTGTAGCATCCGATGAAGTGGTTGATAGTTTATTGTTAGACTCAATGACAGTGTCTTTCGTTGATTTTGTATTAAAATTTTCAACGGATTCAATGACAGTGTCCTTCGTTGATTTAGTTTTAAGATTTTCTTCAGATTCTATAATAGTGTCTTTTGTTGATTTTGATTGAATAATTTCAGTTGTTTCCATTTTAAGATTTCTTGAAGTCTCTTCAATAAGTCCTTGCTCAGTTAAAAGTATACTTGCACTATTTTTAACTTCATTGTCAGAATCGTCAATAAAAGCAAATTTAACGTTCTTTTCTAAACTCGAATCAAATCCAATTCCTCTATAAATGAGGCCTGTTTTATCTTCTTGGTCGCTTAATTTAGGTGGTAATTGTGTGGAATTGTAAAAATATCTAACAATAACAGGTTGTTCAATATCATTGTTTAAAAAAGCCACTAACACTTCATCACCTGGTTGAGGGTTAAAAAGTGCTCCCGATTTTTTTGAAGCCCAAAACTGGCTAACCCGAGCAAGAATATATTTTTGATCTTTACTTGCGTCAGAATTGCTCATTTTAGGCCAATCAAAAACAACTCCAACATAATGATCAGCTTCTTCAGTTATATTAACAAGCTCATCTTTAGTTTTGCCAAAGATTATTGCTGTTGTCAGAGCTGGTAACTTAATATCAGCTATGGTGTTTGCATAATCAGCTATAAACCTTTCATTTACAGGGTATCCCATTACATCAACTTGGTAATTGTAATTTCCAGCTTGCGCTTCATTAGCAACATGCGGTTCTTTTTGATAAGTGTGTCTAAGTCCAGCAATGAAGTATTTATCTAATTTAATAGGTGCATTTTGATCAGAACTACTTTTATAAACAAATTCTATAACTTCACCGACAGATAAAAAGTTTAAATGATGTGAAAAAGTGATTCTGTTTTTTAAAGAATTCTTGCGGATCAATTCATTCTCAGTGTAAAAACTTGATAAAGAATCAGTTTGTAATTTTGATGATTTAAAGTGATTAGTTTTTTTATAAAAAGTATTAATATTTTGTCCTTCAAGTTTACTTTCGGAAGTAAAAATATTTTCAATATCTCGAGGATCTTTAAATTGCGCAATAACATGCTGAATTTGGTCTTCTAGTGTATGGCGATAGCCAAAAAAGTTATTTATATACGTATTCAAATTGTTATTTAATATGGAATGACTTAATTGTACCTTTATTGTATTTTTTATATTCTCTTGTAGAACTTTGTTTTCTAAGTCATCGGTAATGACTAGTTTTATATCTTCTTTGCTTTGTAAGTGTACATAATTTAAATGTTCTTCATGTAATAAACGGCAAATAAATTGATAATCTGTTTCACCGTATTGAATAATATTTCTACGATTCAAAATATTTGTAGGTTTAGTAATTATAAACTCGAAATTTATTTTCTCTTTGCTGTAGCCATTTATAATTTCTGAAATAACTTCTTTAGCTGTAGTATTGTTCCAGCATCTGAAAGCATTATTTAGTTTTGTTTGATACAAAGGGGGAACAACTTTTAATTCAAAAAAATAACTTTCAGCTTCAAAAGCTACAAATGAAACTTCTTTAATTAGACCTGTTAAATACTTAATTTTTTCTTTTTTTTCATCAGATAATTTATTATAAATAATTTTAATTTGAATTTTTTGATTTAAGATATCTTTTAAATTATCTTCTTTAAAACTTCTAAATGGAAATTTAATTATTAACTTTAAATTAAATAAAGAGGAAATAGCATCTTCTGTCAATTCAAAAGAATCAATGATCCTGTTATTTTCTGGAGTCTTTTTATCAAAAAAAATAGCAGGTGAATTTTCAGTTATACTCACTTCACTTATTGAAGAAAAAATAGTCATAGCTTCAACTCTCTTTAGGTATTTTAGATTACTTCCTACAAAGCGAGTCAATTACTCATTATCTTGTATACGAGCCCCTTTTTTATCTAAATAAGGAGCCTCTGTTGGAAGTTTGGGTATATTTAACCGCATACCCTTGTTGTTTTTAATATTAATCGTTACAAAAAACACTACTTTTTTTTCATTATTGATAGGTAATTCAAACTTTAAAGTATTTTTTAAGCAATAATTAATATTAGCGCAATCAGCGTAGTCATTAACAAACTTAAGTAATGACCAGCGGTTTCTGATATTGTAGTATATCGTATTATTTGTAATAAAGATATTCTTATCTTGGGAAAATTTTTCTAAAGAATATTTGGAAGTATTGGCCAGTGTTACATAAAATTGTAATGGGTCTGAATAGTTCCATACAAATTTACCTTTGTAAACATTTCCTTGGTCGGAACCAATGACTTGATTGCCACTTTGTAATGACCAATTAATAATTTGATTTCCAAGTATTTCTTTATCTGAATTTGTTCTAAAATCGAAATCGATACTCCATTTTGTCGGAGAAATATTTCCATCCTTGTCTATTTGTACATTAAAAAATGTTTGAGCTGCCGCAATATTTTGCACAAAGTTTTGTACATCAGAGCGACCTTTGTAAAGATTACTAAAGTTTTTTAAAGTCGGTAAATCTTGTTTCTGGAATTCACTAAAACTTTGGAAAAATGAAGCCATATCATCCATAGATGCACTATCAAGTGCTTTTGTATTATTTGAAAAAGGGAATTTATTCGCAAGTAAATTGTTAAATTTGAAAGCTATTTTGTCATAATTTTGATATGCTTGTTTGATTAATAAACTTTGGCATCTTTTTGCTAGTGCATTGTAAATTTCTTTCTGTTTAATAGAAAAGTAATCCCTAGCAACCATAGCTGGAGGTTGATTGATAAATTTACTACAAGTTTCAGTTCGCAAATTAGACATTGTAGTTGTTACAAAGTTTGAAAAATTTGCAAAAGAATTAGTTTTTGGACTTGCTGATAGAGCGTCTTGTAAAGATATTAGATTTTCAAGAGACTTGTCATATACTCCTGCACTATCTTTAAAAAAGATATTTCTAGTCTGTAAAAGTGGGGCAATGCTTCTATTAAAGAATTGTTCCAAATTTGCTTTCTGAGTAGATAAATACATTTTTAAATCGTCATCCGAACCGATTCCAAAACCAAGAAAGGCGGGAGAAGAGTCTCCTGTCCAATTAATAAAGTTTGAAGGGATTGGATTAAAAAATGGGATTAGTGCTAAAATACGAGAATAAAAGTTTGCTTGGCGATTTACTTGTTGG
>CAYSZE010000186.1:0-4617 GCA_964435255.1 uncultured Oligoflexia bacterium | reverse complement strand
GTAAACCTGCTTTAACTCTGTCACCATATCCTAACCACAAAATTCTGGCAGGCAAACCTTGAATAGCAATTCTTTTTGGAGCTAAATGCAACCACCTTTGGACATCATCATGTTTTGAAAATAAATTTACTAAAGCCTGATCCGCTTTTTGCAAATCTTTTACATCACCACTTAACATTGCAAAACGAAAAGGTCCTTTTCCTTTACAAAATAATGGTCGGATATATTCAGGTACAAATCCTTTAATTTCAAAAGCATTATCCACTCCCATTTTTTTTGCCATCGCACGAATATTGTTACCATAGTCAAAAGTAGGGATACCTTTTTGTTTTAATTCTAATAAATAAGTAACATGTTTCTTTATTGATAAAAGCGCATCTTTCTCTACTTTTTTTGGGTTTTGTAACCTTTCTATTTTCACTTGTTCCATACTGTAACCTTCAGGCACATATCCATAAGTAGGATCATGAGCAGAAGTTTGATCAGTAATAAGACTTGGGTGGAAATCTTGTCTAGCCATCAACTTTGGCAAGATTTCCACCACATTGCCAATTATAGCTATACTTTTTGCTATTCCTTCGGTTAATGCATTTTTTAAAGAGTTCATTGCTGTATCAATACTGTCGTGAATTTCGTCTAAATATCTTGATTTTAAACGCATTTCTGCGCGCTTACGATCGACTTCTACTCCTAAAAAACAAGCTCCTGTTAATACAGCAGCTAAAGGTTGTGCTCCTCCCATGCCACCAAGACCACTTGAAAAAACAAATTTACCTTTTGTGTCTCCCTGATAATGTTGCTGAAAAGCTTCATAAAAAGTTTCATAAGTCCCCTGCACAATTCCTTGTGAGCCTATATAAATCCAACTGCCTGCTGTCATCTGGCCATACATCATAAGACCTTGTTTTTCTAAGGCATCAAAATGTTCCCAATTAGCCCAGTTCCCAACCAAATTACTATTTGCAATTAAAACTCTAGGGGCATTTGCCCACGTTTTTATCCGCGCAACAGCGACTCCACTTTGAATGAGCAAAGATTCATCTGCCTCAAGTTCCCTTAAAGCGAGTGTAATTTGATGAAAATCATTGAGACTGCGTGCCGCTTTTCCACGCCCCCCATAGACAACTAATTCGCTGGGGTTTTCTGCAACTTCCTGATCCAAATTATTTAATAGCATTCTTAAAGCTGCTTCTTGCAACCACCCCTTGGTTTCTAACAATTTACCCCGAGGGGCAGGGCACCCTGGAATGAATTTTTTAGATGCTGAAGGGATTATATTCTGAGTAGACATAGACATCCTCGCAAAAAAGGGGAGAAAGGAAAAAAATGATTTTGACGGAATCGACTACTTCTTCAAATGTGCCTACACAATACTTCATTCCTAAGGACTTGGAAAATGACTTTGGAAAAATTTCAGCCTCATTAAAAGGCTTTTTCACTGAAAACAGAATAGCCAAAATGGAAAAAATTGTTCAAAATAGAAGCAGACAAGTCTTAACTGTTTTTGAAAATACACATCATGCACATAATATCAGTGCTATTTTACGCACAATTGATTCCTTTGGTTTCATGGATTTGTTCTTTTTATATTCAAATCATGAAATACGATTCAGAACCACAGACGCTATAGATCGTGGTGCAAGTCAGTGGTTATTACCAAAACGATTGGCATCTATTTCTGAATGTGCCGCAATACTAAAAAAAGGAAATTATAAAATTGCATTAGTTTCCTTACCCGATTTTTCACGCACGGCAGAACATTACTTAACAAAAATACCTTCATTTTCTTCTAATAATTTTCATTCTGCATCGTTTCAAAACTTTATCGGTGACCAAAAAATCGCTCTCATTTTTGGCAGCGAATTGCATGGGGTTTCACCTGAATGGAAAGATCATGCTGATTTCTATGTGTCGGTTCAAATGTATGGTTTTTCTGAATCATTAAATGTTTCTGTTTGTGCAGGAATCATTTTACAAAATTTAAGAGAACAACTAGCACGATTTCAAAAAGATTTTTATTTGAATGAATTTGAAAAAGCCCTGATACTTGAGCACTGGATAGCTAAAAATTGCCCAAATGCTTTTCAATATATTGAAAACCGCCAGCCGCAGCTTTTAAAATGGTTTGAATTCGTTCGTTCTGGAAAATTTTTTCACCCTATCCAAAAATAAAAACACAACCGATAAGCTTCAGTAAATGCAAAACCTCATTTGGATGTAAGCTTATGCAACTTATTAAGCGAAAACCTCATTTAGGATGGATCATAAATATACTTGCTATATTATTGATTTGTTTTTTAATGCTTAATAGTTTATTTGGCTCGATATATGTAAATCAATTAAAGAAAAAAATACTTGGACTGACAGATCATTATTTTCTAGCACAAAAAGAAATATTAGAAACAAAAGAAACACTAGCTAAAAGCAATACCAATATTTATAAATTTGTTTTATTTAACAGAGAAAATATGTCGGAAAAAGAAATTCAACAACTAAATTCAAATTTTTTAAAAGATTTAAGAAAAGATTTCATCGCCATTGTTTCACATACAAAAGAGATTAATAAATTTAATATTGATCCTTTTATGACTAATAAGTCTCAAGAATTACTGTCATTAATAAATAGTTATACACTAAACCTACAAAAAGATATTGAACATTTTATTGAAATGAATTCAAAAAATTATGATGAAATTATAAAAATTATGCAAAAAGAAAATGATAAATATTTGGCAATTATATTTAATTTAGAAATATTAGCAAGACTTATTCAAGATAAAACTATTAGTATTAGAATATCTGATGATTTATTATTAGCATATTTACCTTCAGTTTTCATTATTACCTTCTTTGCTGCCGCCATTACGGGTGGGAGTTTTATTTACGTCTCAAGACGTGAAGTACGAAAATCTATAACTGAAAATACCTTACAAGTTCTTAATGAAGCAAGGGAATATCAATTAGATTGTATAGAGACTCTTGAAACCTGTAAAGAACTCTCTGGCAAAGGTTTTGAAAAAATTAATGAATTGTATAGTAATTTAGATAATAACCAAAAATATATAGAGTTAATTGAAATTATTAATAATTTTAAAGAATATGCCGCTAAAGTTGAATTTGCCTTTGAAACAAGACGCTTTCTACATGAAAAAGAAAAAAATAAAATTGAACAAGAAATTAAAGAAACTCAAAAAAGCTCCAAAGAATTTACCTAGTCATTTTAAATGTTTGAAAAAAAAATTTATCTATAAGAACACTCAATCTCTAACTTAAAACACCGATATTCAAAAAGCGTGAATTATAATTTACGTTTATAAGGGCCCAGAAATGGACTTAGGGAAACTAAACATACTTATTATTGAAGATGATGACGATTTAGCGAAGCGTTTAGCGAAAGATTTGTCTGTATTTCATTTTAAAACTAAAATAGCTAAAAATTACAATGAAGCTAAAACTCTTATATTTAGTGGTAATATAGAATTTAATGCCTTTTTAATAGATGTTAAGTTACCAGATGGTGATGGTTTTTCACTAGTTGAAGGCATAAAACGGAAAAATGAAGATGCTATTGTCATAATTATGTCAGGACATTTAAATAATAAAATTTTAGAAAAATCACATAAATCTGAATGCTTTGAAGTTGTGCAAAAACCATTTTCTATCAAAAACGATATTATTCCTATTATAAAAAAATGTTTAAAAAGTATTCACTTACGAAAAGAAAATTTACACTTAAACTCACAAATTTTACATATCTCAAAATTAGCGGCATTAGGAGAATTATCAGCTACAGTTATTCATGATATTCGTGGTCCCATTACAATGATTCAATTAACTTGTGAAGATATAAAAGATGATATAAAAAGTTTAGATGATAAAGAATCAGAAAATGTACAATATCATTTGTCACAAATAAATAAAGCATGTGCCAAAATAAGTAAACTAGTTGATCACTTAAGAAATTATTCAAGAAAAGACGCGCACGAAGAAGAAGAGGAATATAAAAACATTGAAGAAATAATAGAAAATAGTCTATTTCTTGTAAAACAAAAAATAAGATCTCTGGTGGTAAAAGTTGAATTACAAATTGAAGACAAATACAAAACTGCTCAATTGCTATGTTACCCTAATAAATTTGAGCAAGTTCTAATGAATTTAATGAGTAATGCTTGCGATGCCATGAAAAAAACTGACAAAAAAGAGCTAAAAATTAGAGCTTATGTAGAAAGCCAATCTTTTAATATTAGTATTAGTGACACAGGAGAAGGTATTCCTGATGAAATTCTTGCTAAAATATTTGACAGCTTTTTTACAACAAAACCTAAAGGTGAGGGTACAGGTTTAGGTTTAAGTATTGTAAAAAATATAGTAAAAGAACACTCAGGAGATCTCGTATTAGCTTCGGTAATAGGGCAAGGTACGACTTTTACAGTAAAATTACCACTTTCAAAGATAAAATTAAAGTCTTCTGAAAATGGTTCAACAAATCCAACACAAGCAGCGTAAATAAACAAATGATTTTAAATAGTTATGAATTTGCCGATGAAGAACACATCCGCCGCGAAAAAGCAAAAGTAAAAGCAGCTAAAAAGAGCCGCTGGTGGCAACAAAAATGCT
>CAYSZE010000185.1:0-5904 GCA_964435255.1 uncultured Oligoflexia bacterium | reverse complement strand
GGATGATGGGCGCTTAACTGATGCTGAAGGACAAAAAGTCAGTTTTGAAAATACATTAATTATTTTTACCAGTAACTTAGGTAGTGAATATATCAGTTCGAATAAACGTTCAGTAGGTTTAGGTGGGCTTGATAAAGATTTATCAAATAAAGAAGTCACAGAATTAGTAACGGGTACACTAAAAAAAGCGTTTAAACCAGAATTTTTAAATAGGCTCGATGAAATAATTGTGTTTGAAAAATTAAGTCCAGAAGATATCGGGAAAATATTGCAATTAAATATTGATAAATTAGCAAAAAAAGTAAAAAAACAAGGCCTAGAATTGAATATTTCTGCGGAAGCACAAAAATTTCTAGCAGAACGTGGTTTTAGCCCAACCAATGGGGCACGGCCTTTAAGGCGTTTGTTAGAAGCTGAAGTTGAGAATAGAATTGCACAAGAAATTATAGCTAAGGGCAGCCATAAAGAAACAGGGCAAGTAAACGGTAAGACCTTATTTATCACTCTTTCAAAAGATTCTGTGCCAGAAATTAAAGTTACAATTCAGTAATGGAGAAAAAAATGAGTTTTGCTCAAGATTTTACCTCACTATCAGAAATTATTGGAGAAATTGAAAATTTAAATGCGGTTAATTCTCTGTTAGCATGGGATCAAAATACATATTTGCCTGAACAGGGTTTTCTTTCTCGTGGAAAACAAATGGCAACTGTTGGAAAAATTATTCATGAGAAATTAACAAGTCCTAAGGTTGGTGAATTGCTAGAGCGTTTAAAAGCACAACAAAATTTAGAAGCTGATAATAATTTTAAATCTAGATATATTACATTAGTTGAAAGAAATTATATTAAAGCGCAAAAAATTCCAGCAAAATATATTCAGAAACTTGTTGAACATCAATCTGCTACATATAATGTCTGGGTAAAAGCAAAAGAAACTAATAATTTTAAAATTGTGCAACCCTATCTTGAAAAAACACTTGAGTATTCTAGAGAATATGCGAATTTTTTTAATTATAAGCACATAGCCGATCCCTTAATTGCGGAATCGGATTATGGTTTTGATACTGAAACTGTGCGAAAAATATTTAATGATCTTAAAATAGAACTTGTGCCTTTTGTAAAAAAGGTTTTAGACATTTCACAAAGTAAAAATATTTTTTCAAATGAAAAATTTTCTGTTTCTTTACAAGAAAAGCTCAATTCTGAATTATTAAATAAATTTGGGTTTGATTTCAGTCGTGGCAGGCTAGATAAAACAGCACATCCGTTTATGATAGGAATGAGTCATGGGGATGTCCGTATTACCACTAGATATGATGAAAATAATTTATACGATAGTTTATTTAGTTCTGTGCAAGAAATGGGGCATGCTTTTTATGAAATGGGGATTGCAAAAGAATTTGAAGGAACTCCTTTATTTGGTGGTATTTCAAGTGCAGTACATGAAAGTCAATCTCGGCTTTGGGAAAATATAGTTGCACGAAGTTACGAATTTTGGCAATATTTTTATCCCACTTTAAAGATTTATTTTCCTGAACAATTAAATTCTGTTTCTTTATCTTCTTTCTATGAACAAATAAATAAAGTAGAACGTTCTTTTATAAGAACAGAATCTGATGAATTAACGTATAATCTGCATGTCTTAATTCGTTTTCAATTGGAACTAGATTTATTAGAAGATAAATTAAAAATTTCTGATTTACCTTCAGCTTGGAATGCTTTGTATAAAGAAAATTTAGGATTGTCAGTACCCAATGATACAATGGGATGTTTACAAGATGTTCATTGGTTTTGTGGGATGATTGGAGGACAATTTCAAGGATATACTCTTGGTAATATTATGAGTGCCCAGATTTTTGCAGCAGCACAAAATGCCCTGCCTAATTTGGCACATGAAATAAAAGCGGGGCAATTTTTACCACTACGAAACTGGTTAATAGAAAACGTTTATCAGCATGGTAAAATGTACGACAGCTTAGAACTTCTTGAAAAAGCAACAAATGAAAATCTGACAAGCCAACCTTATATGAATTATTTAAAGAAAAAATTTCCTATCAAAAATTTGACATAAAAAAAGAATTTCCTTGTTTATATATTTGCAAATGCGACGAAAGAATGCTCAGCGTTGCGCAGTTCAAAGGCAAATGACTCCTATGGATGGGAGGAAAAGAAACCTCATTGGGAATCCAGCGATAAAAGTCGACTGTTTGCTAGGATGGGTGTTGATTCTAAGGACAGGGATCATTGGTTGCTATTTGCATTAGAACTGAGCAGCGCTTTTTTAATTTCGAGTTGCTTTTATAGGTTTTTCTCGATAGAGAAAAGGTGACTTTGAGGACACTTTTTCTCTAATTTAGTGGGTTAAAATTTATGGAAAGCGAACTTCTTATCTTTTCAGGTAATGCCAATCGTAATTTGGCAAATAAAATTTGCCAATACCTTGATGTACCTCTCGGAACTGCTTTAATTGGCAAATTTAATGATGGGGAGACCCGGATTGAAATTGAAAGTAATGTTAGAGGTCGTGATGTTTTTATTATTCAACCTACCTGTCGTCCTGCCAACGAAAATATCATGGAACTTCTCATTCTTATAGATGCCTTACGCAGAGCCAGTGCGCAGCGGATTACAGCTGTCATGCCTTATTATGGCTACAGTAGACAAGAGCGTAAAAGCACACCAAGAACTCCGATTACTGCTAAACTAGTAGCCGATTTATTGGTAAGTGCTGGTGTCAATCGGGTGTTGACAATTGAACTGCACACAGGAGCGATTCAAGGCTTTTTTAATTTGCCTGTGGATCACCTATATAGCAAACCTGTTTTTGTTGAACATTTTTCTAAAATGAAATTAGAAAACCCCATTATGGTTTCTCCCGATGCTGGAGGGGTAGAGCGTGCGCGTGCGGTTGCAAAAGTATTAGGTTGTGGCCTTGCCATAGTAGACAAACGCAGAGATCGTCCTGGTGACTCAAAAGTTATGAATTTAATTGGAGATGTGAAAGATAAAACAGCTATTTTATTCGATGATATTTGTGACACCGCTGGGTCTTTGACCTCCGCAGCAGCTGTTTTACGTGAGCATGGAGCACTAAAAGTATACGCAGCGGCAACTCATGGGGTTTTATCGGGACCAGCGATAAATCGATTAAACGATAGCTGTATTGAAAAACTCTTTATCACAGATACCATTCCTCTTACAGAAGAAGCTGCTGCTTGTACAAAAATTGAAGTATTAAGTGTGTCAGAGCTTTTAGGCAAAGCTATTCGCAGAATTCACAATTCTGACTCTATTAGTAATTTATTTATCTAGGAGACTTTTCTTTGAGAAAGATGGATTTTTCTTCTTTTCCTGCGGACTTTTTAACTGCGAACTCTGTTCATTTACAAGAAGGTTTACAGTTTTTTGAGTATGCTGGGGCAAAAATTGCCTATGATTTTCAACCAGCAACAGCTCCTACTAAAAACCTTCTTATACTAGTTAATGGTTATCAGCGTTCCCGGCTTGATTTTCGAGCTTTCCGCAAAAAATTAGAAAAATCGTCTCCGCATGTTGCAACATTGGCCTTAGACAATCGTTATTGTGGGCAAACTCAAATACTAGATACCAACACACCTTTAACTCTGGAACAAATGGCGAGAGATGTTGCAGCTTTAGCTTATCTCTTTTGTAATGAGTTAAAATTAAATAACTTTTCTGTCCTAGGCATAAGTATGGGAGGGATGATCGCACAAACCCTGGCAGCGCATTGTGCTCAAGTAGATAAGTTAATGTTAGTCAGCACAACTGCTGGAGGCAAAGGGCGGACTTGGCCACGCGAAGTTTCAGAACCCTCTGGTATAACTTATAAAAATCATTATGAAAATTTAGAATCTACGCAAAAGCATATGCAGCGGTATTTTGGTGCAAAATTTTTAAAAGGCTCGCCATTATTATTTGATATGATGTGTAAAACGATGGTGAAAAGTAAGGCAGAAGAAGCGGCCGATCGTAAAAAAGATGCAGAAGTGCAATTTTATGCCTCTTATACCTTCGATGGAGTTGAGCAACTTCCTAATATTAAAGCCAAAACATTAATAATATCTGGTGATGAAGACCAAATTATTCCCCTTGAAAATTCTTCTTTTTTAAGTAACAACATAACAGCAGCTGATCTTCTGACTTATAATGAAGTTGGTCACCTCATTTTAATTGAAGAACCAGAAAAATTTGCACAAGATATCGTGCAGTTTTTACAATAAGGTTTTTATGCTTTCTAAAAAATACGCTATACATTTAAATGAACAAGAATGGATCGATTGGTTTATTGCAAATGGTGAAAAGTCTTTTCGTGGTAAACAAATTATCGATTGGTTTTATATAAAACATGTATTTTCACCTGAATTATTTAGCAATTTACCTAAACAAATACGAGAAAAATTAGCAGCTGAATTTGACTGGTCTTTACCAAGTATTGATACCATATTACCTTCAAACGATGGTAGTGAAAAAATTCTTCTAAAATTACACGATAATTACTATGCAGAATGTGTATTAATGCCTTCTGAAAATAGAGTTACGTTATGTGTTAGTAGTCAAGTTGGTTGTAGAATGGCTTGTAGTTTTTGCCAAACTGGAAAAATGGGTTTGACTAGAAATTTATCTTCAGGTGAAATTTTAGTTCAAATTGTTATTGCAAACAAAAGATTAATTGAACGTAATATTTCTAATCGCTCTGTCACTAACATAGTATTTATGGGTATGGGAGAGCCGTTAGACAACTATGATAATGTAGTTAATGCTTGTAAAGTTATGCTTGATCCTAAGTTATTTGGGTTATCAAAACATAAGGTAACAGTATCCACATCTGGTTTATTGGCACAAATAGGACAGTTGGGAAAAGATCTTCCCGTCGCTTTAGCTATTTCTTTACATACTGCTGATAATGAACAGCGTTCCCAAATGATGCCTGTTAATAAAAAATACGATTTAACAGAGCTTAAAAAAGTATTATTAGAATATCCTGTACAAACGCGGCATGGGATTACTTTTGAATATGTCATGATTCAAGGAGTAAATGACTCGTTATTACATGCAAAGAAGTTAGTTAAATTTTTACATGGTTTAAAAGCAAAAGTGAATTTAATTCCAATGAATCCTCACCCTGGTGCTGTAAATATGGAAGCCACCGATTTTGAACAAATGCGTGTCTTTCAAAAATATTTAGCAGATCGATCTATTCCTGCACCTGTACGTTACAGCCGCGGCCAAGATGTCAGTGCCGCTTGCGGACAGTTGGCAACAAAAAGAAAAAATGAATTAAATTTACCACCGCGTACAGTGGCATTAGCTAGAAGAAAAGAATACTTAGCAGAAAAAAATAAAACAGAAGCGGAGTGAAGATCAGTTTTCTACTTTTATTCTATATTTTTGGACTATTTTATCAAATTTTCCGTTTTTTCTGAATTTTACTATACCGTCTTCAAGTATTTTGATATATTTTGCTGAAGTCGGTTTATTTTTAGTGAAGGCTATATAAATTCCTGTTTTGTTACCTATCGAACCAGCTTCTTTTAACTTACTACCTAATTCTAACATTTTAATTGTATAGTTTGCGACTGTTCTTTCTTCAATAACAGCATCAAGTTCATTTTTAACAAGTTTATCTAAATTTTTTTGAAATGCAGTTTCCCCACCTGTTTCGACTAATTTTTTCACATTTTTTCGCAATAGATCAATATTTCCTGCATACACATATCCTAAAGTAGATCCTAAAATAATGTCTTTTAATGATTCAGGAGTTTTATAAAACCATTTATTTAATTTGCTAACAAAAAAACTATTTATACTTTTGCCAAAGTCTTGTTTAGGAAAAAGATACTTATCTTCGCGGCCTTCTTTATATGCGGCACCCATGGCATCTATT
>CAYSZE010000184.1:0-15180 GCA_964435255.1 uncultured Oligoflexia bacterium | reverse complement strand
GACGAAAATTTATTAAATAAGTGTTTAGGACTTTTTGAAAGCCCTGATTTATTTATTGCAGAATTTGATAAAAAATATTTACGTTTGCCAAAGCCTCTTATTACGAGTGTATTGCGTGAGCATATGAATTATTTTTCAGTTTTAGCAAAAGAAAATGCACAATTGTTACCATATTATATTGGAGCTGCTAATTATAAATGTAATAAAAAAGCAGACATGATTGAAGGGACTAAAACAGTTGTTGTTGGCCGTCTGGAAGATGGTGCATTCTATTATGATACAGATTTAAAAACACCAATTACAGAGTTGCGCGTAAAATTAAAAGATCAATTATTTCAATCTGGGATGGGTTCTTTATACGATAAATCAGAACGACTAGTCAAATTAGTTACAGCTTTATGTAATGAATTAAAATGGGATAAAGATTATTCTATTATACAAAAGGCAGCAGAATTTTGTAAAGCAGATTTAAAATCAGGTTGTGTCCAAGAATTTCCCGATGAAATGCAGGGAATTATGGGTGGAGTTCTTATTAGAGAACAAAATATCTTAAATAACATACAAAATTCAGAAGCGGCAGCTAAAGCTGTTGCAGAACATTATTTACCACTTGGAGCATCATCACCCATTCCACAAAGTAAAGAAGGAATTATTCTTTCATTAGCTGATAAAATGGACTCTCTTTGTATGATGATCTGTCATGGCGCAGAAGTGAAAGGTAATAAAGATCCTTTTGGGTTAAGGCGGCTTGCTCTTTCCATTGTGCGTTTATTAGGTATTAAAAATGAAGATAATCATGTTAAGTTATCGTTGAAAAAAGTTGTTGAAATGAGTCTTAATGTCATAGAAGAAAATTATGTCATTAAAAATGAAAGTCGTAAAAAAATATATATATTTATTCTTGATAGAATGAAAGCGGCTTTAGAAGGTGAATATGATTCTCGTATTGTAGATGCTCTTTCTAAACAATTATTGAATGATCATATTGTAAATGCAAGAATATTTGCTGAAAAAATAGCAAATGCTTTAAAACAAACAGGCAAAGGTTCTCTGTTAGAAGCTATTGTTCCTTATAAAAGAGCTAAAAATTTGTTGCAAAATTCTTTATTAAAAGAGCAAATTAATATTTCATTATTTAAAACACCCGAAGAATTATTCTTGTATGAAAATTTAAAAAGCACGCAAAATAAAATTATAGTGTTTAAACAAAATGCTGACTTTGATAGTTTACTAAATTCTTTAGCATCTTTAGGTGAACCTATGTCTAAGTTTTTTGCCAATGTAATGGTAAATGACCCCGATGAAAAATTAAAAAATAACAGGCTTTCTTTATTATCAAGTGTTTGTGTCATGTATGAAGAAGTTGCTGATTTTTCTCTCATTCAGGTTCAATAAAAATGGAATTTTTTAATCATTATCAAATTTTTGGTGAAGTTGAGCATATAAAACAAAAAAAACAGATTGCAATTACATTTGGTAATTTTGATGGGGTGCATATTGGTCATATTTATCTCATCAATGAATTAAAAAAAATTGCTAATGGCAAGCCAATTGTTATTGTTACTTTTGATCCTCACCCAGCAACTTATTTTTCAGGTAATAAAAAACCTTTATTAAATACTTTAAATGACAAAATTCAATTGTTGTTAAATGCAGGTGTAAATACGGTCATTGTTCAACCCTTTAATCAGGAATTTGCAAATTTGACAGCAGACGAGTTTTGTTTGTGGATTAAAGATAACTTTAAAATATATGCTGTCATTTTAGGTTATGATTTTTGCTATGGTAAACAGCGATTAGGAAATTTTGAGCATATGAAATCTTTTGCAGAAAAAGAACGCTGGCAAATTAGAAAATCGGATTCATTTAAGTTATACGATGAGAAAGTAGTTTCATCTTCTTTTGTTAGACAGCTTTTATTTGAAGGAAATGCAGAAGAAGCTGAGCATATACTGAGTCGGCCTTACTTTCTGCCTGGCATTGTTGTTCATGGTGACCAGCGAGGAAGATTGTTAGGTTTTCCAACTGCAAATATCGAGCTTGAAGACGTTCTTATTGTTCCAAAATATGGTGTTTATGCTTGTTATGTTGAAATAGACTCTTCAAAGACTTTGTTGCCAGCGGTCATGAATTGTGGTGTGCGTCCAACTATTGCAAGCGGTTTAAAACTGCAAATAGAGGCTCATATCTTAGATTTTTCACAAGATATATATAGTCGAAAAGTTAAATTCTATATTAAAAAATTTATTCGTGGTGAAATGAAGTTTGAGAGTGTTGATCAACTAAAAGAACAAATTAAAATGGATGTTGAGCAAGCGAGAAGATTACTTATGGATACTTAAATGAATAATAAATCTATTAATTCAGATAAAAATAATTTAAAGTCTTTACCTCAAGTTATTACAACACATATACCAAAAGAAATACAGACACATAAAAATGTTCATTTAGATGATCCTGATCTCTACATAAACCGTGAAATTTCTTGGCTGTCATTTAATGAAAGAGTTTTATCAGAAGCAGAAAATAAAACAGTGCCTTTATTGGAACGGCTAAAATTTTGTATTATTTTTGTTTCAAATTTAGATGAATTTTTTATGGTAAGAATTTCAGGTTTATTAAAACTTGTCTCTAAACCAAGTGCCTTTGTATATGATGAGGAAGATTCTGAAGAAACCTTGGATGAAGTGGCAATTAAAGTGCGAGGATTGCTAAAAAGGTTAGCCAAATGTTTACATAGTGAAATACTTCCAGAATTAGCTTTAAACAATATTACAATTCCAAGTTTTGGGGAATTGACTCGCTCTGAAGAGGAAAAATTAGATTTACATTTTGAAAGCCAAGTCTTTCCTGTTTTAACTCCTTTAGCAATCGATCCTGCCCATCCCTTTCCATATCTTTCAAATTTATCTTTGTATTTAGCTGTTACTTTTGAAGGTGTTTCTGACAATGGAGAACCTTTATTAGCATTGGTAGAAGTACCACAAAAAATAATGCGCTTAATCCCAATTTCCCAAAAAGTAAATAAACAAAGATATTTTTTACTTGATGAACTAATAAAAAATTATATGCCTTCTTTGTTTCCTTGGACTCAGGTAACTGGCGCTTATGCATTTAGAGTAACAAGAAATCTTGATTATCAACTTCTCGATCATGAAGTTAAAGATTTAATGAAATCTATAGAATATGAATTAAAAGATAGAGAACAAAAAACTGTAGTCAGACTAGAATATGAAAAAAATATGCCAGATTGGCTAAGAAGCAAACTAGCAGCCGTATTAGATTTAGATTCATCAGATGTTTATGAAGTTGATGGCATGATTAATATAAGAGATCTTGCGCCACTACTAAAAATTGACAGACTCGATCCTATTTTAAAAGATGAGGCATTTAATCCAAGACTTAATATTAATTTAGTTGATGCAACAAGAGATATTTTTGATATAATTAAGGAACGTGACATTCTTTTGCACCATCCCTATGATTCTTTTGCCAGTGTTCTCGATTTTTTAAGAAGTGCAGCAAAAGATGAGAAAGTTTTAGCTATAAAACAAACACTTTATCGTTCTGGTGGTGATTCTCCAATTATAGAAGCTTTAGCAAATGCTGCGGAACGTGGGAAACAAGTTACTGTTGTTGTCGAATTAAAAGCTCGCTTTGATGAAGCAAATAATATTGAATGGGCAAAACGATTGGAACGAGCTGGTGCGCATGTTGTTTTTGGTTTTATAGATTTAAAAACTCATGCTAAATGTACATTAGTTGTGCGTAAAGAAAAAAATAATTATTTGCAAAAATACGTCCATTTGTCTACGGGAAATTACAATAGTTCAACAGCAAAATTGTATACGGACATTGGTCATTTAACAACAGATCCTATTTTATGTGACGATATTGCAAATGTTTTTAATTTTATTACAGGCTTTAATATTTTGCGAGATCAAGATTTAACGCAAATGAAAATTCCACATTTTGAAAAAATTAAAGTAGCACCGTTTCGTTTGCGTGAACAAATTATTCAAATGATCGAAAATGAAAAAAGAAAAAATTGCTCTGAAAATCAATCCTATATCATTTTTAAAATGAATTCATTAGTTGATGTTAAGTTATGTCAAGCGTTGTATCGTGCGAGTCAAAAAGGGGTAAAAATTGATTTAATCGTGCGTGGTATATGTATTTTAAGGCCTGATGTTCCTGGCGTTTCAGAAAATATAAGAGTTATTAGTGTTATTGATAGATTTTTAGAACATTCAAGAATATTTTGGTTTAAAAATGGTGGTGATCCCTTAGTCTATTGTGGCAGTGCGGATTTAATGGAAAGAAATATGGATCGGCGAATAGAAATTCTCTGGCCATTAGAAAGCTTAGAATTAAAGACAAAGTTAACTGGCATTTTAAATACTTTTTTAATGGATAATTGTAAAAGTCATGAAATGCAAAATGACGGGACTTATATAAGAAATCATCCTGAACAGGGAGAAAAATTATTTCGAAGCCAAGACAAATTTATTGAATATGCGAGGCGATATGGTATTAAATCTATAGCTTATGATCAGGCAATTAAGCCGTTATTCGAAAAAAAGGAATTTGAACGCATTCCTGAGAGATTTATACCTTCTCTGGTTGTAGATGAAATAAATTCTAAAAGTTCTAAGAAAAAGAAGAAGAAGTAATGTTAAATTTGCCACAAAAAAAAGTATTTGAAAAAAAAAGAATAGCAGCTATCGATGTCGGTTCTAATAGTATTCATATGTTAATAGTGGATATGGAATCGATTAATTCTTTTACCATCATAGCTTCGGAAAAAGATCAAGTCCGATTGGCAGCATCTATCGATGAAAATGGAAATCTGACTACAGAAGCCTTAAATAAAGCTATTGTTGTTCTAAAAAAAATGAAAGAAGTGGCTGATAGCCTGAAGGCGCAAATTAGAGCAGTGGGAACGAGCGCTTTGAGAGAAGCAAAAAATTCGTCCGATTTTGTTGCTAAATTATATAAGAAAACAGGCATAGATGTAGAGGTGATATCGGGTCACGAAGAAGCAAGACTTGTTTATTTAGGTGTACAGCAGGGTTTACCCATCCAAGGTAAATCAACTTTAATAACTGATATTGGAGGTGGTTCAACCGAAATTGTTGTGGGCCAGTGGGGAGAAGAGCGTTTTGCGACCTCGCTTAAGTTAGGGTGTGTTCGTCTAACCCAAGCATTTCTTGCCAGCGATCCTTTAAGCGAGGAGCATTTAAGGTCTTTAGAACTTTATATTAATACACGTCTAGAGCCAGTGCTATCTGAAGTAGAACGCATTGGATTTGATATCGCTGTAGGCTCTTCTGGCACAATTAAGTCCATTAAATCATTGGCTATGGGCTTATTAAACACGCCGCCAACCCAAACTATGCATGGTTCCGTGCTGACCGCAAAAGAAATTTGGCAGGCTAAAGAAGCTCTGCTAAAAGCAAAGTCATTAAAAGAAAGAAAACAACTTCCTGGACTCGATTCAAAAAGAGCAGAAATTATAGTTGCAGGACTATTTGTTTTAAGTTCCATAACCAAAATACTAGGGATTAGAGAATGGATTATCTCTTTGACAGCACTGCGAGAGGGTATTTTATTTGACACTATTTTGCGTGATGGTGTTTGGCTACAAGGGGACACTACCGATGTGCGTTGGCGTTCTGTCCGCGCATTTGGGCAAAAATTTCATATTGATGAAGCGCATGCCTTTCATATTACTTCTTTTGCAGTGAGTTTATTTGATCAGCTTATGACTAAGCATAATCTTTCAAGTGCTTGGCGTGAATTTTTGCGTTCTGCCGCTTATTTACATGAATGTGGCCTTTTTATTGGGCATACAGGGCATCATAAGCATACCTTTTATTTTATTAGAAATGCTTCTCTCCCAGGCTTTACAACTCGTGAAATGCAAATTATTGCTACTATAGTTCGTTATCATCGGAAGCGAATGCCTAGAGAAAACGATGAAGTTTATTGCGATTTCGATAAAGAAATTCAAAAAGCAGTAAATATTTGCGCGGCAATTTTACGACTGGCGGTTTCTTTAGATCGTGGACGGCAAGGTAAAATACAAGAGATCATAGTTAAAGAGGGCTCTAGTAACAAGATGAGTTTAGCAGTGCATCTCAGAGCAACTCATGACATTGAATTAGAAATGTATGAAGCTGCAATAGAAAAAAAAGCTTTTGAGAACGTTTTTGCCAGTTCGCTTGAAATATTGCTAGAGCAATAAATTTTGATTACTTAACAAAGGTTGGTTAAACATTGAATCGTAAACAGTTTTTCAAAATTTATGTTTTAATTTTTATAGCATTATACTCTGAATTCAATTTAGCAAATGAAGAAATGTTTGTTTCAATCCCAGTAAACAAAAACTCTGATGAAGATAAAAGTGCTGTTACTTTAAGTAATCAAAACGAGTGCTCTATAAATTTAAGTGGTATTTCTGGTAAAGTTATTTTGTCAGAAAAAATAACAGAAGAAAAGGATCCGTTTAGAAATATTGTTATCCGCATTTTAGGAATAGACTACTCTAAATCTGATAGTATTTTTTATGAATATTATCCTGATAAAAATGGTTGCTTTAATTTACCAAATATACCTTTTGGTAGTGCAGTTGTTTTAAAAGTTTGGGATACAAGTAATAATTATTATACTAAAACAATTAATGCTTATGCAAATCCGAATAAAAATTTTTATGAAATACCACTTAGTTTAGAAAGTAAAATTCTTTCTGAGTCCCGCTCTTCTGCTGAATTAACTCAATATTATAATAAAGCAGGAATATGTGGGAGAGCTATCGGTTTGCCTCCTGGAGATCTCTTAGGAACAAAAGTTTTTGTTGAAAATACTAATAAAAAAATATTTGCTGCTAATTATTCTAATGACTTCTTTATTTCTTCACAGGGAGTCACAGAATTATCTATGAATGGTTATTTTTGTGTTTTTAATTTAAATTCTTGTAATATAAATGAGGAATTCTGTAAGGATAATCCTAATTACGATTTAAATTTTATTTTAAAAAATGGTGAAACAAAAAAATTTAACCTTGTTATTCCAGCAACAACTTTTTCTGATAACAATTATTTTGATTTAAGTGCTGGTGTGTTAAGGCCAGTTTCACTTTATGCTTTAAAAGATATCGAGAAAAATGTTTGGGATAAAGCCAATAATATTAAAGTTTCAACTAATAACTCATTAATGCTTAATTTAGAAAAACTTAAAAAATTAAATTATTTTTCATCTGGCGATAGTTTTATAAAAATTAATTATTTGGTAAATAACAAAAATAAATACAATCAGTTTTTTATTTTAAAACCACGGGAAGAGATTTTCACGGCAGGAATGCTAGCAAAAATTAAAAACTATGAAAACTATGTTGAAGGAGAAGTCTTTGTTGATGAAGAAAATCCTTTAACTTTAAAAGTTTATGATCCTTCAATTTTGAATTTATCTCAAGACGATAATTTAAATAAAATATCTAATAAGAAAAATGGTTCAATCTTTTTTAGTTTTGATCTCGAAAAATATAACGTAGACAGAAGTTTTGTTAAAGTCGAATTACGAAATATTTATGGCGAATTGGTTCTTGATACTTCGATAAATACAGATGATAATGTATTTGAACTGTTAAATTCAAATACATTATCTTTAAATGGTTTAATTTATAATATTGAACCAGGCTTCTATCAGCTCTTTTTAAAATCAAAAGAAAGAAATGAAAAAGAAATTTTATATACTTCTTTAATACAGTCTTTTCCTGGTAAAACACAAATTGTGACTGAACCTTATGAGCAATCACAATTTAACAACGAGCAAAATTCATATGTTTTATCGAGTGGTTTAAGTTCAGATAGTGATAATGTTATTCCTTGGAATGAAAAAATTTATACTGCTTTTTTAAATTCTGATCTTTTATTTGATGGAGTTGTTCCTAATAATTCAGACAATTTGAGACAAACGCTTTCAGAACAAAATGAAATTAGAAATAACGACTTAAATAAGTATTCTGATTATGAATTATGTGGTGTGAAAGACATTGAGGAAAAAATTGATGAAAAAAGCTTAGCTTATGCTCCAAGAAATGAGGGTATTATAATTAGTTTAAATGAGTATTACCGTTTATAAATGTTTAGGTATTGTGTGCCAAAAACCAAAAGGGCCACCACATACTCCTGGTGGTTTAGTGAAATTTTCTAGTGCTGACCAACTCAACGCATTAAAATAAGTTACCATTTTATCATTGATAGAACCAGTATATAAAGTATGAATAATTTTTAACTCCAGAGCATTTAATTCGGCTTTTGAATTGTTTTCTATCCTATTTTTATGAATATTATTTAAATCTTCAATAAAATTTTTTTCACTATTTAAAAATATTGAATAATAAATTTTTACTAAATTAGGATCGATATTATAATCGGTTAAAAATAAAATGACTTTTGAAAATAATTCAATATTTTTATTTTCCTTTGTTACTGTCTTAGAAAAAGATTTTAACGGTAAAAATAATGCAGTTAAAACAAAATTTTTTCCTAATTCTCGCCGATGAAATATCATATTTATCCTTATAAATTAAAGTAAAAAATTGTTTTTAATATAATTAGCGCATTTTAATGAAAGGGCTGCTATAGTTAAAGTAGGATTTGCTGAACCAGTTGTGGGCATAACACCTGCTCCAACTAAAAATAAATTTTTATGATCATGTGAAGTTAAATTTGAGTCAACGACAGAATCTTTAGAGTTTAAACCCATTCTATAAGTTCCCATGATATGACCAGCTCCAAACCATTTATTTACTGTTTTTATTTCTGTACAACCGCTTAAATTAAGAATATCGGAGCTTTTTTCTCTACCCACGGCAAAACTTTTTTTTGTGTAATCGTCTAACGCAAAATGTATTTCAGGATGCGGTATACCTATGGCATCAAATTTTTCAGTAGAGGGGATAATTCTGTTTTCTGGATTAGGTAACATTTCAGTTAGAATTGAAATTATTACTTGTTTAGAGACTGTTTTATTAAATTCTTCTTTTAATTGTTTTCCATATAAACCTTTACTTGTTAATCTCTCTATCAATGGAAAAAAACCACCTTCTGGAAAAGCCCAACCATCATTATGAAATTCAATTCGAAAGGAAGCGTGTTCTTTCCGAAACTTTCCTAAGCGAAAATCGTCTATACCAGCCGTAGAAAAAGGTGCACGAAAAGGATAAATAGGTTTTGGTGCTAAACCATAAATTAAAACAGCTGGATGATCTGCTAAGTTTCTACCTACTTGATCGCTTGAATTTGCAACCCCATTTTTATTTTTTTCAGATTTTGACATAAGTAATAATTTAGCAGTTTCAATACCATTTGCGGCAATAATAAATATTTTACTATGAATTGTTTCAATTTTTTTGTTTGGTCTTTTATAATTTATGCTTGTAACTTTATTGTCAGAATCCGTTATTATTTCATAGGCAACGGCATTTGTTATAAGTTTAGCCCCTTGTTTTATTGCTTTATTTAAGTGAATTGATGCGTCATATTTTGCTTGCACAGGGCAACAGGGAATACAACTAGCACTGCCACAACAAGCGGGTCGGGAGTCGTAATTTATAGAATTTCTTGCTTGAGGGTTGTGATTTAATTTATAAGATGTATTTTTAAGCTTTTCAGCAAAAAATATATCACTTAACGAATAAGGAATTTCTGGTAACGGGTATTTATTTTTTCTAGGTGAACCTAAATCTTCTGAATGATTACCTGCAACTCCTAATTCCATTTCAGCTTTGTGATACCACGGCTCTAATTCTTCATAAGAAAATGGCCAATCAAAGCCTACATTAAAAAGTGATTGCATTTTGAAATCTTCAGGAACAAGCCGAAGACATGTTCCTAACCAATGCCACGTCGTTCCACCAGCGACTCTTAAATAAGTGCTTGAAAAATTTTCTTTGCCTTTGTTAACATAATAATTATTTCCGACTGTTGTTGGAAAAGGGGCATGAGCTTGAATTTCATAGGAACACTCAGGAATTTTTATTAAAGATTCGTAATATTTTTTCATAGCCTGCGATCTGTCAGGCATAGAACCCGCTTCTAAAATAGTTACCTTAATATTTTTTTTAGTTAATTCGTAAGCTATTAATGCTCCTGCAACACCTGAGCCCACAATAACCACATCACAATTATTTTCTGACATGCTCACCTTTAGTATTTTTTTAATCTTTTACAGAAGAGAAGAATTTATGTCAAGAAAATGATTATTTGTAAAATATTAGACCACATAAATTAGAATCGCTCATCAACCCCAATTTTTTTAGAAATGGCATTACGCGCAAGCTCGTCGCACATTTCATTAAATTCATTGCCAGAATGGCCTTTGACCCATTGCCAAGTTAAATGATGTTTACGTTGTAATAGTGAAAGTTGCATCCAGAGTTCTATATTTTTTACCGCACGCCCTGATTTTGTCTTCCAGCCATTCTTTTGCCAGTTTTCTAACCAGCCTTCTGAAAAACCATTTTTGACATATTGACTATCAGTGATAATAAGTACAGGCATTGGACGAGTGAGGCTTTCCAGACCTTTTATGACACCCATCAGTTCCATTTTATTATTCGTCGTGTACTGCTCATAACCAGAAATGCGGCGGCGGAATTCATTGTATAATAAGACACAGGCCCAACCCCCTGGTCCAGGATTTCCTGAGCAAGCGCCGTCTGTGTAAAGTGTAACTTGTGATGATGTCATTGCGTTATGCTTTCAGCCTGAATTGCAATTTAAATTAAGATTGAATTGAAAGAGTATTTTAATGCAAGTAGATTTACCAGCACAAGCAGATAAAACCCACATAGAACAAGTATATCCTATGGTAGATGATGTTTCTGCAAAATTAGTTCCCTTAAAAAGTGAAAATCTTACATTTCCTCGAACAATTTTTACCCTTGGTATCTATAACGAAGTTTTAACGGGTGCAACAAAATCAAATTTTGCAGCGACTGGATATGGTTTTTCCATGGGAATGTTTCATAAAATTAGAGGGATATGGAAAGGAGGAATTGACTTTCGTTGGTCTGATTGGGCTTCAAACAACTCTAAAAATCCAGATCTCAGCCCTTTATCAATTTATTCAAAAATTGAAGGCGATCCCTCGCTTAGTTTTTTATGGGGCGACAGCGTAGAAAAATATTTTCAACCATTTTTTACAGGCGGTTTAGGATATACTCTTTTTTTCAGTAGTCGTTCTTGGTCTGCAATTCAGTCAAGATCTTCTTTAGGACAGTTTTCAATTACATATGGACTAGGGTTTAGAATAAAATTATCTAAATCATTTGCTATTAACAGTGTATTTGAAAATTGGCGTGGCATACAGACTTCGGAGGTCTCTGCGCAAATTTATAGAATGGAGCTGGTTTTTGGTGATGTTGAGAATTTTTAATTTATTAATTGTTAGCAGTCTCATTTTTCAAAACTCTATATTTCCGCAAAAATTAACAATTACAAATCCAGTTGGTAAAACAATTCCAGAAGGTAAAATAGTATTTAAAAACCGTTCTATTATGAGTTGTGGCCAAAAAACAGGGCTTTCCGTATATTCTTCTTTAGATATTCAAGCAATCTTAAGTATTTCAAATATGTTGTCACAAGAAAAAATACCTTTAGTTACAAATTGGGATGTCTTTTTACCTAGTTCTTTATCAACTTCTGCTGGATTAAATGAAAAAGATTATTTAACATATGCTTCAGATGTGCAAAGAATTATATTTTTATGTTTAACATGGGATGAAAGTTATCGTTTAAAATTATTTAATATACCAGTGGAGGCTTTAGACGATATTACTAATGATGTGATAAAAAAGAAACCGTGGCAAAATTTAAGTAAAGAAGTTTCAGAAAGAATTGATGCTTTTTCAACCTATACTATTCGCGATTTTGTATATTTAGTATTAAGAGCAAATACATTTTATTATGTCAGAGGAGGATTAAATAAAAATCCAACTTTATGGTCGACTTCATTTTCTTGGAAGGTTCCTACTACTACTGTTAATAAAAATAAACTAGAAAGCACTGAATAAAATGAATAGCAACCATTGTGTTATTTATAAATGGAATGATTGTTTTTATAAAGTAATTTTAGAAAATGACTTTATTTATAATAATTTTCAAATTCAATCTCTTACAAAAAATGACTTTAATTCTATATTATCTATTTCAGATATTCCGCAATATATGTTAGACATTGCAATAAATGATAAATATATTTCTTCTGCAAAAAACTTAAAAAATTTTGTTAATAGAGTTTTTGAAAATGAAAATAAAGATTGTCTTAATGCTTGTTTTTTGTATATAATAAGTGGTAAATTAGTTGCATTTTTAAATGGAACAATAAATTTTGAAGTTGCAGAAATTGACTATATTTATGTAGTCAATGAATTAAGAAAAAAAGGAGTTTCACATTTTCTTATGAATATTTTTATAAATTGTGTAAATTTAGCTAAAAATTTAAAAATGAGTAAAATTTCATTGGAAGTCGGAAACACAAATATTGCGGCCAATCTTTTTTATAAAAAGTTTGGTTTTCAAGAAGTAGGTATAAGAAAGAAATATTACAAAGATCATGAAGATGCTTTAATAATGGAGAAGTCTTTGTGAAAGTTGGAATATTTCATACAGCCTTTTTAGGCGATTTGGTTTTGGCAAGTCTATTGATAGAAGGCCTATTTCTTGAAGGACATGAAATATTTTTAATAACAAAAAGTTTAGCAGCGCAATTTTATAAAGATGATAAAAGAATAAAAAGAATTATTGTAATAAACAAAGGAAAAGGAATTCAAAAACTAAATGCTGTTTTTGCTATTGCTAAAACTGTAAGTAGTTTAGAGCTGGATGTCCTTCTTGTACCTCATAAGTCAATGACGACTTCTCTTATTGTTCTAATGTCAAAAGTAAAAAATAAAATTGGATTTGTAGATACATCATTGTCAAATGTCTACACACATTTACAAAAATTTAATCAAGAGAAACACGAATCTCTTCGTTGTTTAGATATTGCCCCAGAGTGGCTTATTAGTATAAAAGTACATAATGAATTGATAAAATTATCTCGACCTATCATTTATGGAAATAATAATTTGGAAGTATTTTTAAAAAATAATCCGAATTTTTTTCAAGATAAAAAACCATTTTTTATTGTTTCTCCTGGTTCTGTTTGGGCGACAAAAAAATATCCTGCAAAACATTTTGCAAGTTTAATTGAACAGGTTTTATTGTTAAATAAAGATATACGCTGCGTTTTATCAGGTGGGCCACAAGATCAAATTGATATTAAAAATGTTCTTGCTAATATTAAAAATAGTTTAAATTTAAATAGAATTTTTGATACATCAAATTATTTGCCTTTAAATGAATTTACAAACTTAGTCGCTTTATCATCATTTGTTGTGGCTAATGATTCTAGCCCCGTTCATGTTGCTTCTGGCCTAAATATTCCTGTGATCGCTATTTATGGCCCCACATCATGGAAATTTGGCTTTTACCCGACTTCTGAAAAAAGTATTTATGTGAATTACAAAGATGCGCAAGGAAATTTGCTTCCCTGTCATCCTTGTTCACCTCATGGGACAAAACATTGTCCGAAAAAACATTTTAAATGTATGGAGGCATTGTCTTCTGATATATTATTACAATCTATAAAGACATTAGTACCACAGTTATTTTAAAGGTGGCAGTTATGCAAATTGTTCTTAGTGACTTCCGCATCATACGTCCAAAATTTGAAATTCAGCAGGAAAGTGGTTTAAGTTGGGTTGCAATGGCTCATGCTTATGCAAAATATATCGAAAATAATAATAATAAAATAAATAAAACTTTTGCTGAAATTCATGCACATATGTTGAATGTGTTAAATAGATTTGCATGCAAACCTGATAAAATATTTAATAGAGGAACAGCATTAAGTGATTACTCCCATCAAGATTGGGAAAATATGACTTTGTTCGATTTCAAAAAATCATATAATGGCAGCTCAATTAGTGATAGAATGAAATTTTTTTCTGAAGTTGTTGAAGAGGTTTTTGCGGCTTTTTATCTGAATTATACACAGCCACCTGAACATCTTATTCATGTCAGTTGTACAGGTTATGTTTCTCCTTCTGCCGCACAAAAAATTGTGGCAAAAAAAAATTGGGGAGAAATAACTAAAGTCACACATGCATATCATATGGGTTGTTATGCAGCTTTACCTGCAATTAGAATGGCAAGTGGTTATATTCACTCTCAAAAAAAAGAAGAAAGTTCTTACAATTCAGACCCCTATTCTACTAGAGTTGATATAGTCCATACTGAACTGTGTACTCTGCATTTTAATCCTGCCTTACATGATCCTAGCCAGTTTGTAGTACAAAGTTTATTTGCAGATGGTTTTATCACTTATTCTGCATTTGACTTTGAAAAAGTGCAAAAAAATAAAAATGAAGTTGCGTTACAAATATTGGTGCAAAGTGAAGAAATTATTCCGCATACTGAAGATGCGATGTCTTGGAATGTTTCGGAAAGCGGTTTTTTTATGACTCTTTCTGGAAAAGTTCCTACTATTATTTCTGAAAATATAGAACGTTTTATTGAAAAAATGTGTAAAAAAATTGATCAGACTTTTGCTGAAATAAAAGACTCAACTTTGTTTGCAATTCATCCTGGTGGTCCTAAAATTATTCAATATGTGCAAGATATTTTAAGTTTATCTAAGCAATCTGTTGCTTATAGCGAAACTATTTTACGGCAATATGGCAATATGTCTTCTGCTACTTTGCCCCATATTTGGCAAAATATATTACAAGACTTTCCTGACAAAAATACCCTTGTTATCAGTTTAGCTTTTGGCCCTGGTTTGACTATATCGGGATCAATTATGAGAGTTGTATGAATATTTTTGAAACTTTTATATTTATGCTTATTTTTTTGCATGGCGCATGTATGTTATTCGATGAATTTTTTTTCCACCATAAAAGAAAATTACCTAAATGGGAAAGAATTGGTCACCCTATTGATACCTTATTTTTTATTTTGTGTTATTGTATTATAATTTTTTTACCAATTTCTAATACAACAATTTTATTGTATTTTATATTTTCTGTTTTATCTTGTCTTATTATTACGAAAGATGAATTTATTCATTTAA
>CAYSZE010000183.1:0-6367 GCA_964435255.1 uncultured Oligoflexia bacterium | reverse complement strand
CAAATATCTGGAGAACAAAATAAAATACAACAGGGCATTGAATATTTAAATGAATTAAAAATATCTACTGAGGTTTTAGGTTATGTTTCTGGAAACTTTAAATACTCTCGTTGAATCAACATTAGCGACCATTTATATGGTTGTAGTTGCAGGGATTACTGCATTTATCATTGGATTACCAATTGCAATAGGATTGACTGTGACTGCAAAAGGAATGTTTTATGAAAACATAGGAGTACATAAACTATTAAGTAGTATGGTGACAATTGGACGTTCTGTACCATTTGTTATTTTGATGGTCGCTATTATTCCGTTAACGCGTTTCATTGTAGGAACGTCAATTGGTACTGCTGCTGCTATGGTTCCCTTGAGTGTTGCTGCTATCCCTTTTTTTGCAAGAGTTGTTGAAGGAAAATTAGCGAGTGTTAATAAAGGTCTCATAGAAGCAGCGCAGGCTATGGGTTCCTCGCCTTTGCAAATTATATTTAAAGTTTTATTGCCAGAGGCGATACCAGGAATTGCTAATGCCTCTACTATTTTATTTGTCAGTTTAACTGAATATTCAGCTATGGCTGGCGCAGTCGGCGGTAGCGGTTTAGGAAATATGGCAATTCAGTATGGATATTATCAATTTGATACTCCTGTTATGCTGCAAGCGTTAGTTACTTTAGTTGCTTTGGTTTTGGTTATTCAATTTACTGGTGATTATATTACAAAAAAAGTATCGCATTAATTTGAAAGGATTAAATATGAAATTAAGTAAGTTAGTCTCTTTAGTGAGTTTATCCACTCTTTCTTTTGTGTATACAATTACGGCTTTTGCAACAGAAGTTTTAAAAGTGGGGATCACTGCGGGACCAATGACGCAAGTTTTGGAAGTGGCAAAAAAATTAGCGAAAGAAAAATATGATTTAGAAATAAAGACATCTACATTTGGTGATTATCAAATTCCAAATGAAGCATTAAACAATGGTGATCTTGATGCAAATATATTTCAAACTATTTCTTCTTTGGAACAAGCAAAAGTTAAAAAAGGTTATAAATTAGCTGTTATTGGAAATACTTTTATTTACCCAATGGGAATTTATTCAAGAAAAATTAAAAGCATGAATGAAATAGGTGATAAATCAGTCATTATTATTCCTAACGATCCGAGTAATCAAGGCAGAGCGCTTATACTTTTAAAAACAGCAGGCTTAATTAAAATTAAAGATGGTGTTGGTGAGCTGCCTACTCCAAAAGACATAGTAGCAAACCCTAAAAACATTATTATTAAAACTGTTGATGCAGCACAGGCTGCTCGTGCAGCGCAAGATGTCACTGCAGTTGTTTTAAATAACGATTTTGTGAAAAATGCTGGATTTACTCCTAGTGAAGCGCTTTTAAAAGAAAACCCAACTACCGCTAAACCTTATATTAATGTTATTGTTGTCCGTGAAGTAGATAAAGGGAAAAAAGTATTTGAAAAATTAAAAGCCGTAATGAATTCAAATGAAGTTTTAAAGAAAACAGAAGAGATTTTTCCTGGTGCTGTTCCTGCTTGGTAGTTATTACTGTTAAATAGCCTATTTATCAGCCAATAGAGTACACTATTATACTTTTTACTTAAAAAGTGTGTTCTATTGGTTTTATTTTATAAAGTACCAGCTTTGACAAATAGTATGAATTAAATAATATACAAATTGTGATGATAATTGTAATTGAGGTATTTATAATGAATAATAAAATAATAACAAGTTTATTTATTTCTGCATTATTTTCAACAAAAGCGTTTTCTGCGGATAATTTAGGAACCAGAAATAATCCTTTTAAAATTGCAATTGTGCCATCTGGGCATGCTGCAAAAGCATTAGATAATGCAAAACCAGTTGCCAAATGTATTGAAGATAAAGCGAAACTATTTATCGATATTCAAGTTCCAAACAGCTATATTGCTGTCGTTGAAGCTATTGGTGCGCAAAAAGTTGATTTAGCATTTGGTGATATTGTAAGTTTTTTAATCGCGAAGAATAAATTTGGTGTGGAACCTATTTTGCAAGTTATTCGTTATGGGACGACAACATATCAATCCGCTATTTTTGTTAAAGAGGCATCTGCTATAAAAAATGTTAATGATTTAAACGGAAAAAAATTCGCTTATTCCGATGCCAGTTCAGCTTCAAGTTATATATTTCCAGCAATTTTAATGAAAAAAAATAATAAAAAATTTGCGCAAGAAGTGCCTACAGGGAGTATGGATGCTTCTGTCATAGCTCTAATGCAAGGACAAGTAGATGCAGCCGCCGCGTACTATAATCCTCCCGATGTAAAGTCAGGCAAAATAAACGACGCAAGAAGTCGTGTTTTAAGTATTTATCCTAATATTGTAAAAGAAACTCGAATCCTTTGGCTTTCTAAACCCATCCCAAACGAACCTGTGTATGTTAGAAAAGGTTTAACTAAGGAAATGAAAGATAAACTATCCACTGCTATTGCAGCTTGTGTTAAAGCGTATCCAAATCAAATTAATAATATGCAAGAATTGTTGCCGTTAAAAGCAAATGGCACGGATTATAATGATTTTGTCCTAGAAGTGGAATCATCAGGATTAGACATTGCTAATATTTTTAGTAAAAAATAATTAGTCAGCAAAAGAAGTATAACCCATTTTATCACTTTCATAGAAACCTGTGGCAGGGATAGGTTCTGCTAAATTAAACAAATATTTATGCTGATTATAAAAAGTCTTTGGATTAGGTGTACGCAATGGTAGATTATTTTTAAATTTTTCAACTAAATCAGGATTGGCAATACTTAAAACCCCAAATGCAACAGCGTCAGCATTGTTATTATTTAATATTGCTTCTGCTGTTTCCTTTGTGAAACCTTCGTTAGCAATATATGTTCCATTAAATAATTTTCTTAATTGTGGACCAATACTGTCATTTGCAACGTATTCTCTTGCAAAAATAAATGCTAAATTACGTTTCGAGAGTTCACTGACTAAGGCACTAAAAGTCTCTAGAGGATTTTCATCTTTCATATCATGCGCATCACAACGTGGTGAAATATGATAACCAACGCGTCCAGCACCCCAGACATCAATAATAGCGTCAGTCACTTCAAGTGGAAATTTTAAGCGATTAGCAAGTGAACCACCATAATCATCTGTTCTTAAATTGGTACTTGATTGTAAAAATTGATCTAATAAGTAACCGTTAGCACCATGTATTTCAACACCATCAAATCCTGCTTTTTTCGCATTTTTTGCAGCATTTTGATAAGTAACTACTAGCTTTTTAATTTCAGTAACAGAAAGGGCGCGAGGTGTTTCAAAATATTTTTCGGGTCGCACTAAAGATATTCTAATTTGAGGTTTAACCGCGCTTGGCGCTACAGGAGTCTCATTAATATACATAGGATCAGAAATTCTGCCCACATGCCACAATTGCATAAAAATGGTGCCACCTTTACGGTGAACTTCATCTGTTATTTTTGCCCAGTGTTTTATTTGCTCCTCATTCCAAATGCCAGGAGTTCTTGGATATCCGACCCCTCTTAATTCTATGGATGTTGCTTCAGTTATTATTAAGCCAAATTCACTTCTTAGAGTGTAATAATTCAGCATTAAATCATTGGGTATCCGTTCATAGCTATTGCGGTTTCTGGTCAAAGGAGCGAGAATAATTCTATTTTTCAAAGAGAGATCGCCTACTTTCAGGGGGGCAAAAAGTTTAGCCATAAAGACTCCTTTAAATAAGTTTTATTTTTTGGATCTTGGATAAAAAAACTCAATTGGTGAAGATATAAGGCGTTTAAAAATAGCAGAACGAATTTGTTTTCTTTCCACACTATGTATTTTTCTTGCACGTATTGCTACAGATAAAGCTAAAGAAAAGCTTACGGAAACGTTTAAAACTCCTATCATAATTATTCCAAGACAAGCATAAATAAATTCATATTTATTAACAATAGTAAAATCTAATGCGGATAATGCAAAAGCAAATGAACCAGATGCCAATGTGACATGTCTTATATCTAATAAAATTCCAAAAAAGTTGCCTAACTGCGGGGTCATTCCTAACATAAATCCTAAAGAAATATTACCCCCAAAACCTGAAATATTATTGGCAAAAAATTTTGATAATTTTTCACTTTTTTCTTGTCCAAATAAAAAAACTAGTCTTTTATTTTTTGCAATGGCTTCGGGTAATCTACAATATACAGCCCAGTTTTCAAACCATCCAGCAACAAGACTTGAAGCCCATAAAAGAAAACCTGTAAAAATAGCGTAAAATATACTTGGGCCAAAAAGACTAAAGGAATGAATTGTTGCGTATGCTTTTTCCGCTGTGATAGTACTATGCCCCGTTACTTTTTTATACAATAAATCTATAAGTAAACAACTCGGTACAACTAGTATAATGTTACCTAAAATGGCGGAAAATTGTGAACGCGTGAGTTTGGTAATTTCATCGACAAAACTATTTAAAGAAGAGCTTTCTTTAATATCATGTAGTTTCCCAGCAAGTGCTGCCGCTGTCATAGAAGGTTGTTTCGTTGCCAGAGTAAAACCGCAGAGCTGAATAAAGACAAAACTTACTGCATAATTTAAAGATGCAAATAACCCTTCAAAAAAATAAGGTAGTTTTGTTGTAACTATAAAAAACTTAATAAAAGTTGTAAAAGCCGTAACTATTCCACCGCCTGCAGCGCATTTAAATAAATAAAAATATTCTTTTTTATTGCTAGTTATATAGTGTTCACCAGTTTTTCCTGCGCGTTCAGCTATTTTTCTTGATAATTGGTTTAAATTAGTCTGAATAAGTGACTTTAGACTTTTTTTTGCTAAACTTTCTTTTATAAGTTTTGAAATGAAATTTTGAATAATATTTGACTGATATAATTTTTCTTTTGAATATAAAAAAGTGAGTAGTACTTCAAGTCTATCTAAATGATAAGTTAATTTTTCGAGTTGGTAAACTAAGGTTACACTAATTCCAAAGTCTTCTAAGTGTTGAAAAACTTCACGAATAGCGTAGCGGCATAATTTTATATTGTAATTACATTTTAAAATTATAGTTAATATTTCATCATTATTATTTTGTGAATATGAATTTAAAAAATTATCAATTGATTCATTTAGTAATAGAAATGGAGAGTTTTTAATGGCATCTAAATTAGTTCTTTTTCGGACTCCTTCAGATAAACCAATAGCATGAATTTGACTAATAATTATACAAATAGCTTCTGTTATATCATACTGAACTTTTTGCCAGATATTTTTATTCTCTGCTTCAAATTCAATTAATGCGACGACTTTTGTTAAAGTATCATTACTTAAATTTTTTACCCATATAGCATCTTCTTTGCGAGGAAAAATCTTGAGAAATAATTCAGATAATTCTTTGTCATCAGGAGGAGTAGGTATTAATTTATTTAAAAATCTGTCTGTTGCTTCTTGTAAAAACCCAACTTCTTTAGGAAGACCAGTATCGCAAAAAAGTTGTAAAGCATTTGTTTCTTGAATTACGGTACGAAATATTCTAGATACAGCTTGTTTCCATTCAAGGTTTCTGTCTAATAATTGTAAAATAAAGCTCACCCGAGCGGTATGTATTTGTCCAATAGATGAGTCAAATTGGATAGGAATTTTTTCAGTTGAACGAATCCAATACATTAGTTTTTGAATCCAAATGATTCTTTCTTCTAAAGATACATTTGGGTTAGCACTAGAAAGGATAGAATTTAAATCATGTTTGATATTACCTGCATGAATGAATTTCTCTATTTCGTTTGCCAACTGCCTAAATATTTTCAAAAGATAACTCCTTTTACAACTACTCGCATTTGTGTCAGAGTATGATATACCCTATAGGGCTCTTGTAAACGAGGTGTGTGCACGTATGAATAAAAATAAGCTAATGGATGAACTGAGATCGATTATTTTAATCGTTTCAGTCATTTTCGTTTTTCGTTCAACTTTCCTGAACTGGTATGTTATTCCTACAGGTTCTCTACTACCAACTTTAAAAATTGGTGATCATGTTGTTGTAAATAAACTTTCATATGGTATTATGCTTCCCTTTATGCAAACTCGAATTTATAGTTGGGAACAACCACAACGTGGTGATGTTGTTGTATTTCAAGGGCCAGAATCTGAAAACAGTTTAACACTAATAAAGCGTGTTGTTGGAATGCCTGGCGATAAAGTTACATTTACCAATGGTATTCTAACAATAAATGGCGTCTTAGCGAAGCAAGAATTTCAACCAGATAGAGCAATTATGGAAAATCTGGGTGGAGGGGAAACTGGAGAACATTATAATTTATTTTTAGAGTCAGGTTTTAGCAAGGTACCGCATTTTATTTTAAAAAGAAAAATGAA
>CAYSZE010000182.1:0-13441 GCA_964435255.1 uncultured Oligoflexia bacterium | reverse complement strand
GACGTCCTTCAACCACAACTCCTTGTCCTTCCTTAAAAAGATCAGGTGGAATTCCTTTATAATTAACGTTAAAATCATGTCCTTCTAGATCAGTCATTTTGAATTTTAGTTCGTTTTTTTGCGCATCCCATTGTTTTGAACCTGCCATAACTAAACCAGAGACACGAAATAATTTGCCGTCAAATTTAATAGGATTTGCATAGACTTCAGCAGGAGTATAAAAAGTAACAGTTGATTCACTGCGAGTTGCTTGATAAATAATTAAACCAAGCGAACCTAATACAATAATTAAACCAGCTATTTGGCCATTATTTAATTTCATTTTCATTTTCCTTAATGTGCTCTTTTACTGGTTGTTTATTTGCCACAAAGAAACCTTCTTCTTGCATATTTTTAATCGAATTTCTTCTTGAATTCATAGAAATGAATGCATAAATGAATAAACTTAAACCAACAATAATGTAAGTTGAATAGACAAAAATTTCCCAACTTAAATTTCCATAACCTGTTTCCATTTTATTCACTCCTTGCTGTTTCTAGAGTTTCTTTTGCAGAAACAGCTTGTCTACGAGTTTTATATATTGCAATACTTAATATAAACATGGCAGTGAAGTTAAATAATAATACTAAAGAAATGTCGGATGAAGCATTTTGTGTTTTTTCTATAAAAGTTTGTGGTTGGTGTAAAGATCTCCATAAATTTACACTATAATAAACAATAGGAACATTAATGGCACCTAAAATTGAAATAATAGCAGACATATTGCGCTTAGTTTTGGCATCTGGGGTAAAATGTCTTAAAATTAAGTAACCACTACAGACTAAAAACATAACTAAACTTGAAGTCAAACGCGGGTCCCAATCCCACCAGACTCCCCAAGTTGGGCGCCCCCAAATACTCCCTGTTAGTAGTGTTAAAAAAGAAAATAATGTTCCAAGTTCAAGTGATGTATAACTACTTCTGTCATAAATTTCAGCTTTTTGTGGTTTTATGAACACTAAAATAGCAAATAGCGCGCTCACAAAAACCCAAAAAAAGGAACACCAAGCCACTGGGACGTGAACAAATATAATTCGGTAGACGTTACCTTGATCAGTGTCACTGCCAATAAAAAATAAAGCTAAAAACCAGCCAATAAGCTGAACTATAGAAGATATTATTAGGAAAATATTCCATCTTAAAATAGGTTTTTTTATGTTTAAAGGAATTTTTCCTTGGGCTAATTCAACATTTTTCATATATTATTCCTGCAAAAGAATTTCACTTAAAATTAAACCTAATGTAGTAAAAATAATTGGATAAGCTATTAAAATTGTCCACCAAGCATTTGCGCTAAACGCTCCTAACAAGGAATTATTCCCTATATTTATTGTTAGAGAAACAGAAGCTAATAAAATTCCACTTTGTAATGGAAAAAATAACATTGGTAAAAGAATTTCTTTAGCTAAGCTTCTTGCTGTTAAACAAGTTATTAATGTTCCTAAACTTGCGGAGCCAAAATTAAAAAATAAAGAAACTGTTAATAAAGTTGAAATTAAATTTAATAAAATATTAAAATCTATATTATATAAAATAACCCAAAGAACTAGAATAGGAAGTTGCAAACTTAAAATTTGTAAGGAAGTAAATGTTATTTTACCTGCTACTACAGAAGACTTTGGTATAAATGATGTTAACAGAAATTCCATACCATTACATTCTTGTTCTGCCGCAAACATTCTACTAACGACAAGTACAGCAATAAACTCATTCATAATCCAAAAAGTACCAATTTGAATATCAGCTCTATGTAAAGCTTCTGTTCCTAGGCCAAAAGGAAAAAGAATAAGTAAACAACATGCAAAAATAAACGTTCCAAACCAAGATGCTTTTCGTGCCCAAAGAGTTCTAAAACTAATTTTATTTATAAAACAAAATGAAGTTACCCAATTCTGTTTTTTTGTGTAACTTAAATTAAGTTGTTTATTCATTAAAGTAGAACCTTAATTTCAGATTTAACATTTTTTATTTGGTTTGGTATAAATTTTGATAAATGGATTTCTTTTTGAGACCAATGAATTAATTTTAAGTCATGTGTTGCAATAACAATTGCTGATTGTTGTTCTACTTGTAAGGATTTAAAGATCTCTAAACAAAGTAAAGTACCTTCTTCGTCCAAACCATTAGTCGGCTCATCGGCAAGAATAACTTTAGGTTTTATTAAAATAAGAACTGCTAAAGTTAACCTTCTTTTTTGTCCTGTAGATAATGAGCGAGCAATTTGCAATTCTCTTCCAGCGAGACCAACAGCTTTTAAAGCTTTTTCATAATCATTTGCGGTATAAAAAAAGCCATAACTTTGTGTATAGAAATCTAAATTCCATTTAACACTTTGATCAAGTAAGAGTGCTGGCTGATTTGCAAGAAATATTAAGGGAATTTTATTGAGTTGTGCAGTGTTAGGCAATTGAAAAATATCTATTTTGCCAAAATACGGTTTGGATAAACCTGCTATTACTCTAAGTAGTGAAGTTTTTCCAACTCCATTCGCGCCAGTAATAGCAGTTGTTTCAGAAGCATTAATTGAAAAATTAAATTTAGAAATTAAAGGCTTTGAACCCATTCTAATTTCTAGATTTTCACAATTCATATATAAAGTCATTGGTTAAAACTTTATCTTTCTTCTGCTTCATTCTGTAAGGAAATGACATCTAAAATTGTAAAAGATGAACCTTGAGTTTCCATAATTCCTGCTTGTTTGAAATCGGCAATAGCACGGCTTACAGTCTCAGGGGTGACATCTGCTAATTCTGCAATGTCCCTGCGATTTAAAGGTGGCTCAAAACTTTGCGCACCATCGTCAGCAAATAAATTGTAAAGCTCATAAATGACAGAAGCAACCCTATTTTTAGCAGGACGGTATAAGTCAGACTCGATACGCTTTTCAAGTCTTGCGAGTTCATAGCAAAATATTTTCATAAATTGTAGAGAGACGACAGGACTGCGTTGGATTAAGTCGAGGACTATGGTTTTTTCTATAGAAAAAACTTCGCTATCTTTTAATGCAACTGAGGTGCGGCTATATTTAAATTCACCAAATACTTCACGAATACCAACAATTTGCCCTGCTCTTACAATTCTTGTTATGACACTTTCGCCTTCCTGGCTTTCACGGACAATTTTTAGACATCCATTAGCGACACCGTAAATGGAACGTGGTGTATCACCAGAAATAAAAAGATTTTGGCCTTTTTTTAATCTAATGATAGAAGAGTTTTCTTGAAATCGATGTAAATCTTCTTCAGATAGCGATGGAAAAAGTCTACGTAAAGTGTACGTTCCCCGGGATTTTCTTTCCATTCTTAAAGCTCCGTTGGCAAAACCTTTGCAAGGTCCGAGTCTATTGCATCTCGTATGATTTTTAAGTCAGGTTGTGGTTTTGATTTTACGCCATTTACGATGACTGCAAAGGCAACCCACTCCCCATTTTTTAAACGACTATAGCCTCCAAGAGCTGATACGTGTACAGGTTCTGTCAGTGTTCCAGTTTTTCCTCTTAATCTTCCTTGTAAATGCCTTTCCGATGCAGAGGTAAATCTCCTTTTAAGCGAGCCTTCATCACCAACAATTGGTAAGGCATTTATAAACGCTGGAAAAGCTCTACCATTAAAATACATATGATCCAATAAAGAAATAATATCTCTTGCAGAAAGTCTATTATTTGGTGTTAAACCGCTTCCACTTTCAATTATAATTGGTGAATTTTCCTTCTGTTTTGTTTCCCAAGCCGCGTTTTTAATGACATTTTTTATATACTTTTCTAGCAGACTTCCTGCTTCTTTTAAGTCACCTTTATTTTTTGTATTTGTGTCACTTAATAAATTTAATGCTAATATATCGCCAATAAAGTTATTACTTACTTCAAAAAGTCCTTTCAATTGCCACTCAATAGGGTAACCATCAACACTGGCAATTGGAATGTAGTTACTTTTAATTTCAGTAGATTCTATTTGAATCCCCCCAGTGGTTTCTATACCAGCGCTATTTAAAAACCCAATTAAAACTTCGCCAGCATATCGATCAGCGTTAGATATAGAACGATAAATTCTTTGGGCAGTTGTATTTTGTGGGATATTTCCTGAAACAGAAAAAATATCTTTTCCATTTTTTGATTGGCGGCTAACAGTAAGTTGAGCAGCAGAATTTTGATGAGATGTTGTAACGTTACCAGCAACACTAACACTATTCATTGGATATGGTTCAAGAGATATTTTTGCTGGAGCTCCTACTTTTTCACCAGGAGTGACAACAATAGCTAATACACTAAAATTTACAGCTGCAGAAGATAAGGGTGAGTCATACGCATTGTGGCTTTTATTTTTGCCTCCTAAACGATTTTCATCTTCAAGAACCCTTCCGAATAATGAATTATTGACTATTATTTTTCCAGTAATTTTCTTTATCCCGAATCTCGCAACATCAGTTGATAAAAACCATAGTTTTTCATTTGTTAATGAGGGGTCGCCACCGCCATAAAATATAAGATCACCTTCTAAAATTCCCTTATTTATTTTTCCTCTTGCAAATATTTTTGTAGTAAAAGATTTTGTCGTGCCCCATTTTTCTAACGCTTGTGAACCGATAACGAGTTTAGTAACAGAGGCTGGGCAAAGTCTTTTATCGGGATTTAACTCAGCAATTGTATTTCCATCACTTAATCGAATAACTAAAGCACTCACTGTCGCACCATCAGACTCAAGCTTGCTCAATTTACTAAATTTATTTTCCTGGGCGGGACTTAATAATGGCATAAATAAAGCGATATAAAAGAAAATATAGCAAAAAATAAATCGCTGTTTGTTTTTATTCATTTTTATTTCAACCTCCTATGACAAGGAAAAAGCTCTTTAAGATATTTCTTAAAGAGCTTTAAATATGTTACTAAAATAAGAAACTATATTAGTGTTTTGCTAAATAATTGCTAACACCATCTTGGGTTGCTTTCATTGCTTCTTTGCCTTTATTCCAGTTGGCAGGGCAAACTTCACCATGTTTTTCAAAATGTTGTAAAGCATCAACCAAACGAAGTGCTTCATCAACGCTTCTTCCTAAAGGCAAATCGTTTACAATTTGATGGCGTACAAGACCATTTTTATCGATTAAAAATAGGCCGCGGTATGCAACGCCACCGTCACTAAGAACATCGTAATCACGAGCAATTGTTCTGTGAATGTCTGATATTAATGTATACTTGACTCCTTCAATGCCACCTTTATTTTTTGGAGTATTTAACCAAGCATAATGTGAAAATTTGCTATCTATACTGCAACCAATGACTTCAACATCTCTCTTTGAGAAATCTTCTAGTTTTTCTTGAAAGGCATGTAATTCAGTTGGACAAACAAAGGTGAAATCTAGGGGATAGAAAAATAAAACAACATATTTCTTTCCTTTAAAGTCAGAAAGAGAAACTTCTTTAAAATCATTATTTACAACTGCTTCAGCTTTAAAGTTTGGTGCTTGACGTCCAACTAATACGCTCATATAGAAACTCCTTTAATAGTAATTTAAGCTAAGAGAACATACGGGAAGTGAGTCTCAGTGATAAACACTATATTCTTGCACTCGGATGTCAAGGAAGTAACTGTTTCATTTTTTAAAATCATTTTAACATGTAAGGGTTATGTGCTTAAAAAAAATTCAAAATTTGTAAGACAATTGAGTTATTCATTTTAAAAAAATCGATCTTTAAGTGACCTCGGAATAGAAACTGTTATATATAAATTAAGTGAGGTATGAGAAGTAGAATCTCCATTTTGTATAAAATGGAAATATAAAAAAAGTTTAACTAATGTGAGGTAACTCTTGATCCTTCCGTTCTTAAAAAAAACTCAACACCAAACAAATGAACCTAGTCTTTCTAGCGTAAAACAAGATAAAGAATTACCAAATTGGTTAAAAAAATTACCCAATCGATTAACTTTTTTACGCATTCTCTGTATTCCTGTTGTCGTTTACTTAATGTCATTAGGAGAAGTTGCTCCTGAAACAGGACATTTTGGCATTATTGTTCCAATACAACCAAGTACAACAGATATTGCAGCCGCTCTGGTTTTTGCCTTAGCAGCAATTACAGATTTTTTTGATGGATGGATCGCCCGAAAATTTAATGTAGAAACTGTGCTTGGAAAATTATTAGATCCCTTAGCTGATAAGTTACTAGTTGTTTCAGCAATGGTTATTTTGGTTGAAAAGCATAGAATGGATGGACTTATTGCTGTGATTATTATTGTTCGCGATTTAGGAATTAATGCGATAAGACTTGCAGCAATAGATGATGGTATTCAAATTTCTTCAAATATGATAGGTAAAACAAAAACAACTTTTCAAGATTTGGGAATTATTGGTTTAACTATTTGTGGAACACTTTGGTTTGTGCCTTTTCATTATATAGGACAGTTTTTTATTATTTTGGCTTTAGCTGCAAGTTTAATTAGTGGTGTCCAATATTTATTTGATTACGCGAGACAATTAAAGAAATCTTAAACGGGTACGGGATCAATTTCTTCTTTTGGTTTTTCAGCAATTTTAATCATTCGAAGTCTTCTTGTTACTTTTTCTAATAAGTTCATTAAAACTTCTATTTGCATAGGTGTGGAATGTTCAATAGAGCATCCAATATTTTTCCCATTAATTGATATTCTTCTGACTTTCCCTGCAACAGGTAAAAATTCTCCATACTGTGGGTGAAACAAATTAAAATCATGTAAAGGAACTTTAATTTTGACTTGTTCATTTGTTTTGAAAAAATGTTCATTTTTTAATGCTAAACTGAAGCCAACTAAGCTAATATCATTTAAGATAACATCTTCATAAGCATCAGAGTTTAAGCGATAAACTTTTAATGGAACTCCTAAGGAAAATCTTTTAGCTCTACGCCCAATAGTTGTTGATGCTCTTTTTATTTTTCTACTAATTTCAATAAAATCTATTGGTTCTTTAAAATAGTCATCAAATTCTTCATATAATGATAATTTTTCTCTGTATTTTTTTACTAAAATTTCTTCATTTTTTGCGACAAAAAATAGAGGGCACTTTTTCCTTTTTTTACATTCAACTCCAAAATCGACAGAAATATTATCATCATTAAATAATGAGTAATCTATAAAAATTATTTCTATATTTTTTACAAGAAGAGCTTTTAAAGCTTCATTAGGGTCTTCAAATCGGACTAAAATATGTTCATTTAATGCTGTTTGTATAGCTTTCTCTACGGTTCTAATTCTTGTTTCATCATCGCGAGATAATTTAAATAAATATAAAACATATCGTTTCTTTTTTTTGGGAGTGATATCAAATATGGATTTACCTTCGGCATCAAACACTTCCATAAAAAAAGCTCCTATTTTTTAGTTAATATAACAAAAAAATAGGAGCAAAATAAGCTTTTAAAATAAGGAAAACTTTTCCGCAGTGGTACTTTTTACTTACCAGATGCCATTTCCATAATTTTAGTCAAACGCTTAGCAAACGTTCCTGGGTTTTTTACAGGACTTCCTTCAGATAATAATGCGGTTTCATATAAAACTTCAACCCATTCATTTAAAGTTGTTTCGTCAGCCCCTTTGTTTTTGCGATCAGCTAAGTTTTTGATTAAATTATGACTAGGGTTAATTTCAAGAATTCTCTTATTGTTTCCTGATAAACCTTGCCCAGTTGCTTTCATTATTCTTTCCATGTGTGCAGACATGCCATTTTCATCAGCAACTAAACAACAAGCGCTTTCCCGTAATCTTTTTGAAATTTTGACTTCTTTAATTTCATCAGATAATTTTGTTCTAAATAAGTCAAGTAAACCAACAAGTTCTTCAACTGGTTTTTCTTCGTTTTTCTTTTCTTCTTCAGTTTCTTTACCAACACCATTAAGGTCTAAATCACCTTTGTTAATTGATTTAAGATTGTATTCACCATGTTTGCTGTAGCTCATGATAAACCATTCATCGATAGGATCAATTAAAAATAAAACCTCTATGCCTCTCGAAGTTAAAGCTTCTAAATGCGGGCTACGTTCGATAGATTCAAAATTTGGACCAGTTAAATAATAAATCTCTTTTTGTCCATCAGCTTTTCTTTCAATGTATTCTTTAAAAGAAACCCAGCCATCTTTTCCTGTTTTAGAAGATTTAAAACGCACTAAATCACTTAAAGTTTCATGTTGTTCATAATCAAAATGGAAACCTTCTTTTAAAACTGCGCCAAAAGTCTTATAAAAATTAAAGTATTTTTCGGCATCATTATTAGCTAAATGTTGTAAAGATGTTAAAACTTTCTTTACTATTTGTTTCTTAATTTGTGGTAATTTATTATTGTGTTGCAAAATTTCACGCGATACATTTAATGGTAGCTCGTCTGTTTCAACAACGCCAGAAACGAATCTGAGATATTCTGGTAATAATTCTTTACATTTTTCTGTAATTGAAACTCGTTTAACATATAAATGCAAACCATGATCGTCTCTGGTGTATAAATCAAATGGTGCTTCACTTGGAACAAAAACGACAGCATTCAAAGGAACAAGATCTTCAACACTACTGTGTTCCCATAACAATGGTTCTTTCCAATCCATTGAAATTTGTTTATAGAGTTCTTGGTAATCTTCTGGTTTGTTTTCTCTTTTGTTACGTGCCCAAACAGGAGTTGATTTATTTAAACGAACTTCTTCAGTTGTACCATCTTCTTTCTTTTCTAAAAAGAAAATTGGATAAGTAACATAATCACTGTATTTTCTAACAATGCCACGAATACGCCAGTCATCGGCAAATTCTTTTTCATCTTCTTTTAAATATAATTCAATAGTTGTGCCACGAGTTTCTTTTGAACTAGGCTCGATAGAATAAGTACCGTCACCAGCTGAAGTCCATTTATATGCTTCTTTACCATGCGCACTACGGCTTTCAACAACGATTTTTTGCGCTACCATAAAGGCAGAATAAAAACCTACGCCAAATTGTCCAATTAAATTAGAGTCTTTCTTGTCTTGTTCGGACAGTTTTTCTAAAAACTTCTTAGTTCCCGAACTTGCTATGGTCCCTAAGTTAGTCATGAGTTCTTCTTTGGTCATTCCAATGCCGTTATCTTCAATATAAAGAATGTTATTTTCTTTGTCATTACGGATTAAAATGGAATTTTCTTTGTCAGACTTAAGTAAATTATGATTTGTAATTTCTTCAAACCGTAACTTGTCAACTGCATCACTAGAGTTAGAAATGAGTTCGCGGAGGAATATTTCTTTATTAGAATATAGAGAGTGAACCATAAGATTCATAAGTTGTTGAACTTCGGTCTGAAAGGAATGGACTTCTGCTGTCATGGGATTATCCTTATAATTACTTATAATTAATAAAAAAAATGAGAATTAGATGCCTAACTCACTTAAATGGAAGGTAAGCAGAAGAAGTGGGTCGTCAATACCCTTTTACAGGGGGAAAGGCTCAAAAATTGAGGTTACATTCTAAAATTATAATTTATAACTCCCAACGCTCTCCCCATTCGGCTTTTCGCGCCGCTTTGTAGCGAGAACCATCTTTTTTAGAATAGGTTTTACTTAAAGAGCCATCACTTGTGCAAAGTTGTAACTTTAAATGCCCTGAATGAATGTCTGGATGTCGGGTGATACGAGCAGAATACGTTGAATTAGTAGGAGTTTTGCAGACAATTAAGTAAGAAAATTTTTCATCTTCATAGCCTTTTTCAGCTTTTTTGAGGTTTTTATGTAAAAGAGAACGTTGTAGTCGTACTGAAAAATGGCACCAATCCCGATTTTTTTGGGCAGGACATACTAGGTGATGTGAGCAAGGAGCTAATATGTGAGCATTTTTTTTGATAAAAAATTCTCTTGCCATAGATAGACCTTGAAAGCTTTCTGGGGTTCCAGGATCAATAATAATAAGAATTTTATTAGTAAGTTCCCAATAATAATTTAGAAACTCTTCCTTAAATTGAGAGGCTATCTCGTTAAAAGAATAGGAAGCAATAACCAGATCTGCTTTAAGCAAATTTTGAGTTTTGTCTAGGACATCGCCGTTGATCCAAGTAGCCGTTTTAAGTTTTTCGTGCTGCTGTGCGAGAGTTTTGGCAATGTCAAGCATTTCTTTATTTTGTTCAATAAGTTGTATTTTTTCTATGGAAGGAAACAGCTCACAACAGGCCCATGAAGCCGTTCCTGGACCAGCCCCCACATCTAAAATGCTTTTGATTGTAAAATTATCTTGAAGAGAAATTTCATTTAATCCTTTTACAACAGCTGCAAAGGTCGCGGGCATTCGGGCTGCAATGTATGAAATGCGTTCGGCTTCATTATTAAGAGAATAATGTATTTGTTCTCGATTATCACGATAATGTGTAGATAACCGAGAATATGCTTGTTGTAAGAGCGCTGGTGCAAAGTTATTAATAATATTATTTAAAGCTTGTTGTAAATTTAAGGGTAATGACATTTTTGATACCTAATGAAAAAGGGCCTGCATCTTTCTTTTCAGGAAAGCCTACTTTTTCATTTCTGTATCAATTTTGTCAATAAAACTATTTGCTTTATCTTTTGCGGTATCTTCAGTGGTTTTTGCACCTGAAGTGATTTTTTCTTTAAGCCAATGTACAGGTTTTGTATCAACAATATAGAAATATAAAATATTAAATAGTAATTTATCATTCTTTAAGGGGATAGAAAAAAGAAATAGCCATACGATTCCAATAATTAAGAAGATAACTAATTTTTTTAAAAAAGTTTTAAACATCTTGACTTCCTTTATTTAACCTTACTAATTTAACACATTAGAAGATAATTTAAAATTTATCTTACTATTTTTATGACTCTTTATAAGGATTCTTTATTATGCCTGAAAAATATAGGACAGCAATTCAACCTATTATAAATTTACAGGAAAATTGTTCGAGTTTTTACAACAAAATAAATGAAAAGTATGGTAATAATATTAATTGTAAAAAAGCTTGTTCAAAATGTTGTTATGTCAGTTTAAGTATTTTTCAAGCTGAAGCTTATCGTATTTTAGATTGGGCATTATCTTTAAATGCTGAAGATAAAAAACAGTTATTAGAAAATCTTTTAAAACCGGAGCAACCAGAAAGAAAAAATACAAGCAATAAACTTGCAAAACCATGCTCATTTTTAATTGATGAACTCTGCACGATATATGATGCGAGGCCCACTATTTGTAGAACCCAAGGTCTAGCTTTACAATATAAAGTTTCTGCTAAAGACAACAACGTTGAACTGGCCGTTGATCATTGTCCGTTGAACTTTACAGTCCCTGATAGCTTACCAGAAAAGGCCGATTGGTTAGATTTGGATAGGCTTAACACTCTACAAAGTATAGCTGAAAACTTTTTTGCTAAGAATTTGGGTAAGGATAACTTAAACTTTGAGTTAAAAGTAGATAAAAATAACAGGGTTTCCATGGTGACTTTAAAGAATATTCTTTTGAAAATATTAGAAAAGTAATACCTTTACCTGCTTTTTAAAAGAGAGGTATAAAAAAAGCTCGTCTGTGTAGACGAGCTTTTTTAGTGTTTAAACAAAACAACTAAGTAATATTAATTACTTACCGCTTGTTCTAGCAGCACGACGACGTCTTAGCAATTTTCTTTTTTTACGACCCACTTTACGACGACCCTTTGGATGCTTACGACGATGACGTGATCCGTGCATACCAACCTCCTGAAATAATTAATAAAAGTTAATAAGTATAAGTTCTGATCTCGCGCAATTCTTCATAATGAAGCATTACTGGAAGGATGGCAATATCATTCGGCATAACATTTTGCAAGAAAAATTTCCCCCTTATATATTTCGATAAAATTTAGTAAGAAGAATTTCGCTTTTATTTCCAAGATCTGTGGTTCTTGGGATTTTTTGATTTATTGTGATACTTATAATATTGAAGTTATGTTTTAATTTTTTTTGATTTTGAGTAAATAACGAATGAAAGATAAAATGCGTATAAACCTTAAGTTTAGATTTAACTCTGGGTCATTATTGGCATATTTTATCTTTTCCGCAATTATTTTTATTGTTCTTTATTTAATTATCTGGACCTTATCGGTTAGAGCTGAACGGATTGCCAACTTGCGGCATGATGTTAAGCTCATAATGGGTGGTATTACAGGAAGTATTCTTGGAACAGCAGAGCTTGATTCACAAGGTTTACAAGATCAATCACAGTCACTGATGCAAGAATATTTGAATTTTACGTTCGATTCGAAGAAAACCCAAACTCAAGAACGTGCGGCAAAGGTCTCGGTTTATTTTTTAAATCCAGAAAGACAGCTCATTGGTGAGTGGGTTTCGCCAGAAGAAATCCCGCAAGAGTGCCTTGATACAAGAACTGAATATTTTCAGCCACATCGTTCCCCTTATCCTTATTTAGTAGAATTAACCATAAATACTTGCAGCAAAAACTCTCTAGATCTTTTTGAGTATCATATCATTTCATTGCCAATTATGGTGTCTCTAGCGGTTATTTTATTCTGGGGTATTTGTATTTATGCAATGCTACATTCTATTCAATATGCAGGAAAATTACTTGAACAAACAGAAGATGTCGATGAATTATTAGAAAAAACTGATAAAATAAATTGGCTAAACGTTAGAATATTAGCTCAGAAAGCTATTCAAGTTCGGGGGAAAAATTTACAATTTTACCAAACCCTTATTTTAGATGCTCAACACGATGTTGCTAAAATACTAGACTCAATAAGTTCTAAGTATCAAGATAAAGATTTAAACTATAATGTTTCTTCAATTAGAGGTATATTGCAAAGACTTGCCATTGAAGTTCGCTCTTCTAATGAAGTGTATCAAGACTATACAACACCAAAAGACTTAATTTTTGATGAAATTATGCAGTATATTAAAACATATTTTTCTAACTGTGAAGTTACTAATAATTTACCACATGATATAATAGTTCCTGTTTCAGATATTTCTTTATTTGAAAGAATAATTGTGAATTTATCTTCTAATTCTATAAAACATTCAATTACTCCTTCTAAAGTAAAGTTATTTTATACAAACGAGTATTTTTCATTAAGAGTATATTCAAAAGTTTCAATATTTTCTGCTGTTAATATTCATTTAGCTAAGTTAACAAATCGAATTGATTTAAAAAATGTAGATTCACCTGTGTTTTTTAAGTTTTTTGGACGAGATGGAAGAGGTCTATCAATTATTAAGCGCGGACTTTTTAAGTTTAAAGGCAAAATGATTTTTACTATTGAAAATAATGTTGTTGAAACAGGATTTGATATTCCTGCTCAAATTATGCAAAATAAAGTACATGATGAAATTCCAGCGGTGTTAAGCAACAGAAAAAAAGTTATTTATTTTAAAAATCCTGAACTAATTCATTTTGCTGAGCAGCAAGGTTACAAAGTTTTCTTATTACT
>CAYSZE010000181.1:0-6070 GCA_964435255.1 uncultured Oligoflexia bacterium | reverse complement strand
TTTCGCTCAGCCCATCTGTCAGTCCGAGTGTCTCTCTGAGCCCCTCGGTATCTCCATCTGTCTCTGTCAGTCCATCTGTCTCTGCTTCGCCAAGTGTCTCACCGTCTGTTTCACTGAGTCCGTCAGTATCACCTTCGGTTTCAGTTAGCCCGTCCGTATCATTATCACCTTCGGTTTCTCCATCAGTTTCTCTCAGTCCATCTGTCAGCCCTTCTGTCTCCGTCAGCCCTTCCGTATCCCTGAGTCCATCTGTTAGTCCGAGTGTCTCTCTGTCACCAAGTGTTTCTCCTAGTGTGTCGGTTTCACCAAGTGTGTCGGCCAGTCCTTCGGTCTCTCCTAGTGTCAGCTTGTCGCCTTCTGTATCGCCAAGTGTCTCAGTGTCACCGTCTGTTTCACTGAGCCCTTCAGTATCACCATCTGTTTCGCTCAGTCCTTCTGTTAGCCCGTCGGTTTCAGTATCACCATCTGTTTCGCTCAGCCCATCTGTCAGTCCGAGTGTCTCTCTGAGCCCCTCGGTATCTCCATCTGTCTCTGTCAGTCCATCTGTATCAGCTTCACCGTCTGTATCACCTTCGGTCTCTTTGAGTCCTTCTGTGTCGCCAAGTGTCTCAGTCTCACCCAGTGTCTCGCTGAGCCCATCTGTCTCACCATCTGTAAGTCTATCCCCATCTACCTCACCTTCAACCTCAGTCAGCCCATCTGTGTCTCTGAGTCCTTCAATTTCACCAAGTGTCAGTTTGTCTCCTTCTGTTTCCCCTAGCGTGTCAGTTTCTCCAAGTGTCTCTGCCAGTCCTTCAGTCTCTCCATCAGTCTCACTAAGTCCGTCTGTGTCACCTTCGGTCTCTTTGAGTCCTTCGGTCTCACCTAGTGTCAGCTTGTCTCCGTCTGTTTCCCCTAGCGTGTCGGTTTCTCCGAGTGTCTCACTAAGTCCTTCAACCTCACCTTCTGTATCTTTATCACCAAGTGTCTCACCATCTGTTTCGCTCAGCCCCTCAACTTCAGCTTCGCCTTCGACCAGCCCATCTGTCAGCTTGTCACCTTCTGTCAGCCCATCCGTTTCTGTGTCACCAAGTGTCTCGCTAAGTCCTTCAACTTCACCTTCTGTATCTTTATCACCAAGTGTCTCACCATCTGTTTCGCTCAGCCCCTCAAGCTCTATTTCACCCTCTATTTCGCCAAGTATTAGTGTCAGCTCATCAGTATCACCCTCTGTATCTATATCGCCAAGTTTATCGACGAGTCCTTCGGTATCACCATCAGTATCTTTATGCCCTTCTGTATCACCTTCGGTCTCTTTGAGTCCTTCTGTTAGCCCATCGGTTTCAATTTCACCCAGTACATCTCCATCTGTCTCGGTCTCACCGTCTGTTTCTTTGAGTCCTTCGGTATCTCCATCAGTATCTTTAAGCCCTTCTGTATCACCTTCGGTCTCTTTGAGTCCTTCGGTATCACCATCTGCGTCTGCCAGCCCCTCGGCATCGCAGTCTCCCTCTACTTCACCGAGTGCCAGCATTTCACCATCTGTCAGTTTGTCTCCATCTGAATCACCGAGTGTCTCCCCAAGTATTTCACTCTCACCCTCCACCAGTCTGAGTCCATCAGTCAGTCCTTCACCTGTAATTAGTGTCTCTCCTTCTGTATCTGCGACACCCTCACCAGCTCCAACTAGCGCTTCACCTTCTGAAAGTAAAGTCAGTCATTCTGCTTCCATTTCACCCTCATCGAGTCTGTCGCTTTCACCATCTTTACCGGCAGATTTTACTCCGTTCACTCTTGTGACTCTGCCTGAAGAGGAGTACGAAGTTCAGCCACCGGTCTTTCGCCGCAATTCATTGGTAATAATGGATAATATTCGAGGGGCCAACGCTTATCAGCGAATCCCTGAATGGAATATCTCTGGCCGGCCAGCCAATCCTCGAATCGGCACATTTGGATTTAATATTCAGATGAACTGTCTGGAATACTGGGACGGCAGCCGCTGGCTAAAGCTGCCGATGAAAAAAATTGAAAATATTTAACTTGCTTAGATCCATTACCTAGGATAAACTCAGAAAGTAAATGGCGAAAAACTCATCTGTTTTGATCAATATCGGGCAAGGAATGTCTATCATGGCTGGTTTGCCTACCATCAGCTCCTGGGACGATCAGCAGCGTCCAAAAAACCCAAAACCAGGCACGATTGGTTTTAATACAAATACCCGTAGTCTCGAGTATTGGAATGGGACTGATTGGCTGTCCGCCCCTCTAGTCTAGTCATTTTTGGGTATTGTTTTTTTATTTTGAGAGTTATATATTGGATTATATATGATGAATTTCATCAAAAATATCGGCCCAACTGAGTTAGCTGTAATAGCCTTAATACTTGTTATATTCTTTGGTGGAAAAGCGATTTCTAGATTAGCTAGAACTGGTGGAGAGACTGTTAAAGAGCTTAAAAATGTTAAAAAAGAGTTTACAAGAGCCATGGAAGATGATGGCCGCAAATCTTAAATGAATATGCTTCAGTCAATTGGTCTAACAGAATGGTTAATAATTGGTTTGATTGTTCTCCTTCTTTTTGGAGGAAAAAAGATTCCTGAGCTTTTTAAAGGATTGGGTGAGGCTGTCAGAGAGTTTAAAAAAGCTAGCCGCAACGATTCCAAACAGAGCTAAATTTGATTTTAAATTCATAATGTGGACAATTTTGTAACTTCTGATTCTGCTGAGATAAGAGCAGCACTCAAAAAATATACCCCCTTTATTTCCGAAGTTAGAAAAAGAATCCTCTACACTTTAGGGGCTTTTTTCTTATCTACCATCCTGGGATTTGTTTTTTATGAACAAATTATCAAATTTTTGATTGATATACTAAGTTTACGGGGCGTAAATGTGGTTTTTACTTCCCCTTTTCAGTTTATTAACTTATCTATCAGCTGTGGTCTGGCAACAGGACTTGTGACTGTTTTTCCACTGATTATATTTCAAATTTTGTCTTTCTTAAGACCAGCTTTAAAAAGAAAAGAGTTTCAAACAGTTGCTAGTTTTATACCTTTATCTTTGTTTTTATTTTTAACAGGATTCTCATTTGGAATCTTGATCATGAGATGGCAAATTCAGATTTTTTTGAGCCGAGCATCATCACTTGAGATTGGAAATATTTTAGATATTAGCCGTATTTTAAGTACGGTTTTATTAACTTCTGTGATCATGGGACTTGGTTTTCAATTTCCAATTATTTTATACCTTTTGATGAAGCTAGGCGTAATCCAACCAAATCATCTGCATAAATGGCGAAAATGGGTCTATTTAGGATCATTTATTTTTGCAATCATGCTCCCTTTAGATTCAGTTATAGCTGATGCATTACTAACACTACCACTGATCTTCTTATTTGAACTAACATTAATTTTGTATTTCATTTTTGGACGCAAAAAGACAGCTCCAGCCAAAGCTTAAAACTACATTTTAGATATATTTTTCTTATAGTGATATCCTCAAATAAGACGCTTGAAAGAAGTAATTATTTTAAACCTAGAATGATCTCTACATCAGCTTTGTCAGTGTCTTTTAGAGTCGTTTCGCTTGTTGGAGAATAGTCCGGACCCAAATCTTGAGTAATTGTATTGATCAATGCTGCAGATTGGCTCCCCTCTTTAACCTTTATGACAGTTTGTTGATAGTCATTGTTGTCTGCATTACCTGATCTATCAGTTTGATAACCCAAAGCTTTTAGTTTGGCCAAAATAGTCCCAGCTAAGCCTGTCTTGCTGGTTCCATTTAGGACTCTTACTTTAAATGCTTCTCTATCTTCAATAGTTGGCTTAGGAGTTGGAGTTGGGGTCGCGGTTGGTGTTGGAGTGGCAATTTCTGGTGACGGGGTTGGTTTGGAAGGCTCATTGAACTGATACTTTAAGAAATAAACGGTTGCTCCAATTACCCCTACTCCTATCAAAATCAGGACAAAAAGATGCCAAATACTGGCTTTTTTGCGAGGTAATGGCTGATTGCGTCTGTCAAAATAATTTTCCTCATCTGTGGCGGGTGGTCTTCTAAAATCTCTCTGGACTGGAGCCTCATCAATCTCTTCATCCTGATAGCTTTCGCGATGTTGCGGCTTCAAACGCCTGATGGCCCAATCATCGTCGAGTGAATCTACTTCAGTTGGCTGTCTGACACGACTTTCAAAATTGTTCATTGGACGAGGAGATTCCAAAGGCTCATCAGCCAAATCATCAAGTGAATCAGTCTCACCCGAGTCGTCTGTCGTCTGTCGTCTGTCAGATGTTTCCTCATCTTTTTTGCTTTTGTCGGATGACTGAAGACTGAAGTCTGAGGACTCATTTTGCGGTTTTCTGAGCCTGGCCTGAAAATCTTCTTGTGATAATGGCTGGTAAGTTGGCTTTGGATGAGATATTTCTTCCAACTCATCTTCAGGAGAAGCAGATTTCATCTTCTCCCATTTTTCCATCTCATCAGCATCGGCTTGCAACTTGGCTCCTCTAGCACTTAGTGACTCTACTTCTCCTTCTGTTTCTTCTTCAAAGTCATCTTCTTTGGAGTCATCAGTCTTCTGCCTTCTGTCGTCTGATGGTTGATCGCTGTCAGTTGTTGACTCATCGTCTAGGGGATCATCCTCTTTGTAAATTTGTTTTTTGGGGAGTTCAGGTGCGTCTTCTGTACCGGGTAAAGGCTCAATTAGCTCTTCTTCATCTTCTGCTGTAGATTTTTTCTTAGGAGTGACTTCTACTTCGATCTCTTCTTCGCTATCAATATCTATTTCAGCTATAGCTTCATCATCAGTGTCTTCTGCCTTCTGTCGTCTGTCAGCTGTCTCCTCATCTTTTTTGCTTTTATCTGATGACTGAGGACTGACGTCTGACGACTCTGCTTGTTTTTTACGAAGTTCATCCAACTTGGCAGAAATACTTTCGTAGGCTGCACTGACAGCATCTAATTCATCTTCAGGTTTATCTTTGGGCATAGGCAGTGACAGATAAATCTCAATAGATTTATGGGTCAAAAATTATTGTAATACTATCCGTGAAAATTTTGCAAGTCTAGATTCGGATGAGATCAGATAAGCGGAGCTTGATGCTTCGCATTAGATCAGATGAGATCGGAATGGGTAGGGCTATTTGATTGCTTGGGAAAGGGTTTTGATGGTCTGAGGTGATATCACTTTGGTATAGCCCAGTTTTTTAGCTTCATTGACTCTTTTATCCAGCTGGCGAACCGTTCTAAGCTCACCCAACAACCCGACTTCACCAACATAGACCGATTTGGGATCGAGGGTAATATCTTTAAAACTGGAGATAATTGCCACACAGATGGCCAGATCAGCGGCCGGCTCAGATATTTTCATTCCCCCTGTGACGTTGACAAAAATATCCTGATCCCACAGTGGCAACCGGAGTCTTTTTTGTAACACAGCCACCAATAGTTGCAAGCGGTTGTTGTCGACGCCTGTTCCAACCCGACGGGAGATCGGTGAATTGGTCTTGGTGACTAAAGCCTGGATCTCTACCAACATTGGGCGTAATCCCGTAACTATCGCTGTAATAGCCGATCCTGGGGCACTAACTTTTTCACCTAAAAATAGCTCGGATGGATTGGTTATCTCAATCAATCCGGTCTCTGCCATCTCAAAAATACCAACTTCATCGGTCGGTCCGAAGCGATTTTTGACCGCCCGCAAGAGCCGAAATTGATTTTCTGACTCACCTTCCAAATTGAGCACCACATCGACCAAATGTTCAAGAGTCCGAGGTCCAGCTACTGTGCCCTCTTTGGTGACATGACCAACTATAAACATCGGGACATGCAAGGCTTTTGCTATTCGCTGCAAACGATGAGCTGATTCACGAACTTGAGAAACAGATCCGGCTGCCGAAGATAAATCCTGAGTTTCCATAGTCTGGATTGAATCTATAATAACCAGCTTTGGTTTATATTTCTGAATTGCTTCGGTGACAGCATCGACATCCGTCTCATTTAAAATAGACAGCGACGCCTGAGGATTGATTCGTTCAATCCTGAGCTTGATCTGGTGGGCTGATTCCTCGCCGGCGATGTATAACACGGAACTGCCATC
>CAYSZE010000180.1:0-5810 GCA_964435255.1 uncultured Oligoflexia bacterium | reverse complement strand
CAAAGGGTTTTAAAACTCTTGTGTCATCTTCTACCCCATGAATCCAAATCCCATAGCCTGTTTTGCTTAAGCGTTGATCAAAAATATTAGGATAATCTAGGGTCAATGCACCTGGTCCATATTTAGGAGGCAATTTCCCTCCTGTTATTTTCCCAGTAATAAAATAGACACCTTCAGGTGTCCTTTTGTCTCCTACATACTTCTTATCACCCTGTTTTTTACCAGTAATGGCTTGATAAATCTTAACAACTTCATAGTCACCTCTAAATGTAGATTTATAAACAGTCAATTTATGGAGCATTTTTTCTACTATCAAAGCATAATTTGCGGCTTTACCACCTAAACTTATTAAAGAAGCTGGAATTTTTGCTAAACTATTGAATTTAAGATCTGTAAGTTGATTTCCAGATAATTTATCTGGAATATCATTACCTGCAACTATTTGTTGACCATGACTCTGTTTTTCTACAGTATAGTCATTGTTTTCTTTTGCATTTTGCACTTGCTCTTGAGCATATACAAAATGATGTCCGTAAACAATTGAACAAGAAAGAACAAATAGCTTACTTATACCTCTAAAGGATAAGCAATGCATTTTCATACGCATACTCCATTAACTGTATAACTTACTAGAAATTAGAAAAGTATTGTATAAAGTTTAAAGGGGAAGTGAGTTTTAATCTAGATCGTCAAAGACTCGTCACGGCAATTATTTTTCCAGTTTCGATCTCAAAGTAACGAGCTATTAGGGTTTTATTAGAATGAATTATATACTCGAACAAACATTAAAAAGCATTGTTTATGAAATTAATGAAATTGTTAAAAGAAATAAAAAAAATCAGCTTAACTCAAAAAACAATACTTTACACAATTTTATTGCCGATTTTTACTGCAAAAATATTTCTCAAAAAAGTACAAATTTGAAATGTGAAGGTTTCATTTTAAATTTTAACAATGAAAAAAGCGCTCCCTACCAAGAAGATTGTACCTGTATAAAAATTGAAAAAATTCTTAAAAAACAAGATATCTTTTATCTGATAAATGAAAAACTCGAACCTTCTTGGCCCTTAAAAAAAGGAATGGTAAATTCTAATTTGATTGCTTGGCATTTATGCTCCTCAACCTTAGAGACCAATCAAAGAGCTTTTGCCTTTATGATTAAATGTCTTTCTCTTTCATATTATTTAGAAAAAATTCCTGCACAGAATCAATATTTCTTCCCTTATTTATTTGACAACGAATTTGCTACTTTGTTATTTTGGCATAAGGTTCGAAATTATTACTTAAAAAATTTAGATACTTCTTTAAATACGGGCAAACAACAGCAATTTTTTTTCAACGAAATTTTACCTAAAAACAAATTAATTATATTAAGTTTAGAAGAAACATTTTTTCGCTTAAGATCAGGTAGCAACTTTGAATTACATGCTTTTGAGCAATTTATTAATGACTTAACTTTAGCTAAGAATGGTTTAGTTATATTTTCAAAACAAAAACTAATACCCGATAAAAGCCAAGAACTTTATCGTATGGCAAATTATTCTATAACTTTTAAAAAAAATTTGGATGAACATAAAATTTCATTAAAAGAAGCTATGGAACCTGACTATAAAGTAGCAAAAGATGATAGATTTATAGAAGCCAATAAAGTTGGAGCTTTTGATCGTCTTATTGAACTTTTAAGTATTGGACAAGAACAGATACATTTTATTGAAAGGAATTTTTTGGAGTGGAAGAAAAAATCAGAGAATTAAGCTCAGATTACTATAAAAGAAAACAACATTTATTAAAGAAAAGACTTATATTCTTTTTTGTTCTTATTTCGTCTGTTTCATTCTTATTATTTTTAAGCATTTCAGAAGGAATTGCTTTAAAAATATTACTTGCAAATAATTTTTCTTTTCCAGAAATTACTGCTTTTTTAATTTTAATTAGTATTTTTTTAATTGCCTATAATATAATTTTAGCTCGCATTTATTTACATATTTGTTATCATTTTGAGAATCCTAGAGCTCCTTCTTTAATTATTATGACCTTATTTATTATTGCCTATTTTATTTTATCGTATACAACATCTGGTATTAAAGATATTTTAGCTCTTGGTTTCAGCAAATTATGTATTATTTCACTGTACTTCCATTTTTGGCGTTCCTTAATTGCAGAAAACCGTTTGAAAAAAAAGCAAACTATTATTCCAGCTAATTTTATCCTTTCATGGAAAACTTTTTTTGTGAGTAAATGGGTACTAATAGCTTGTTGGTTGATGAGCAGTTTAGGTTTTGCAATTGCTTTAGTTTCATCGCATCCTATTATAAGACTAGAAGGATGGGAAGGGATTATTATTATGATCACTTTTTACTTTTTATTTAAATTATTTGTCAGAAATTCTAACGCTCATTTTCAAGATTAGGTAACAAAATGTTAATTGATTTTCATGTCCATTTAGCAGGAAATGGTTGCTGTCAATCAGGAATTATTCTAGGAAAAAAATTTGAAAAACGCCCTACTTTTTTACTGCTAAAAAAAATACAAAAGATCACCGCAGAACAAATGCTCACTGATATCGATCTATTATGGATTAAAAGAATAGCAAATTTTATTGAAAATTCTCCTTCCCTAACAAAAGCTGTACCACTCTGTTTAGACTCTGTTTATTCTGAAGAAGGCATTGAGTTAATTAATGCTATTCAAATGTATATTCCTAATACTTGGGGACACAAAGTTGCAAAAATGTTTCCTAAATCATTATTATTCGGTGCTTCTATTCATCCTTACAGAAAAGATGCATTAAATGAACTGGAATCCTGTAAAAATAATAATGCATTTTTAATAAAGTGGTTACCATCAATGATGGGAATAGATCCTGAATCCCAGCTGTGCACTTCATTTTATGAAGCATTAAAAGCATATAAAATTCCCCTTCTTTCCCATACAGATACCGAACATACATTTGGATTACCTGAAAAAAAGTGGGCTATATATAATCATGTTGAAAAACTAAAAAAACCACTCGAAGCAGGAGTCGTTGTGATCGCTGCACATGCAGGAACACCTAGCCAATGGGAAATAGCTCTTGCATTAGCAAAAAAATATGAAAATTTTTATTTAGACACATCAGGACTTTTTAACCCAACCCGTGCACGCTCTGCTGTTAAGTTATTTGCAAATGCTCATAATACTATTTTAAAAGAACGTTTGCTTTTTGCGACCGACTGGCCTGTGCCAGCCATTCCCCTTTTATTGATAGACAGACTAGGGCTTAAAGCTTATAAAGACGTCCAAAAAATTTCGAATCCTTTTGAAAAAGATCTTAAAATAAAAGAATATTTAGGATTCATGCCGCATGACTTTGAAAAAAACCAAGAATCCTTATTGACATTACTTGGCAGGTCGCTTACTGAAGTAAACCTAACTTGATATTTCCTATGGGTGCTTAGCTCAGTTGGTTAGAGCGTGGCCCTTACAAGGCGAGGGTCTGGGGTTCGAGTCCCTAAGCACCCACCATATCGTAGGAATATAAAGTTCAGCAAAGCAATTTGCTGGGTGCTTAGCTCAGTTGGTTAGAGCGTCGCCCTTACAAGGCGAGGGTCTGGGGTTCGAGTCCCTAAGCACCCACCATTTTTTCTTCTCTCTGATTAAATGTAAATAAAATAATTCATTTTTATATTTTTTAGTTTTTTTTCTAATTATCACATCAATATAATCCATAAAATTTTCTGTGAATTTCTTTCATATATTTAAATTTCGTTATTATAAATATCTAGCAAGAGTGTGCAAAAAATAGACTACTCTGTTTTTTGAACACAGCGAACTTATCCCAAAGTAAAAACATCCGATAATAAATCGCTGGAAATAAAAGGATTTTTATGACTACCGAACAGCTTTTAAAAATTAATGGTGGACAAAAACTAGCAGGCGGCAAAGTCTCAATTGCTGGAAGCAGCAATCAAGTCACAAAATGCATTATAGCTTCTTTACTAACGAATGAACACATCCTGATTAAAAATGCTCCTGCAGTTAATGAAAGAAAAATTGCTGAAGAACTCTTTGCACATTTAGGTGGTGAAGTTGAATATGTTGACGAACATGTTGTGCGTCTTTGCGCTTACGGCGTGACTAAAAACTCTATTTCGCGCGAAATTTGCCAGAAAAACCGTATTTCTATTCTTGCCGTTGGCCCTCTCCTTCACCGTTTTGGGAGTGCCTATATTTATGGAACATTAGGAGGAGATAAAATAGGTAAAAGACCCGTTGATTTTCATATCAAAGGTTTACAAGAAATGGGGGCCCATGTTGAACTTGATGGCGACCTCTACCATTTGACAGTCGACGAGCAAGGTCTACAGGGAGCGCATATTATTCTTCCTTTTCCAAGCGTAATGACAACTGAAAATCTTATTATTGCCGCTACTTTAGCAAAAGGCAGAACAATAATAGAAAATGCGGCAATTGAACCAGAAATTATTGAACTGGTTAAAATGCTACAAAAAATGGGTGCAGATATCACCATTAACGCTAACCGAACTTATGTTATCCAAGGAGTTACACGTCTAAGAGGATGCGAATTAAGAATTATGCCTGATCGCAACCAAGCAGTCAGCTTTGCCTGTGCCGCGCTTGCAACAGGGGGAAATGTACTATTAGAGAAAATCCCGCATGATCCTTTGTACAGTTTTCTAAATTATATTCAGCGTATGGGAGCTGAGTTTCGTGTCAATTCTGAAGGGATTTATATTGCTAGCCCCCGCGGAAAGCGTCTCAAACAAAGCCATATTGAAGTAGAAGTTCATCCTGGTTTTATGACCGATTGGCAACAGCCTTTTATGGTACTTTTTACCCAAGCAGACGGCATTAGTATCTTACATGAAACCATATTTGAGGATCGCTTAAGTTACACTCGTTACTTAAACAGTATGGGTGCTAATATTAATTTATTTTCAACTTGTTTAGGCGAAGCACCGTGTCGTTTTAAAAATAAAAATCATATTCATTCCGCAATCATTCATGGACCAACGCCACTTACAGGCTCTAATTTTAGAATGCCTACAGATATTCGTGCTGGCATGTGTTTAGTGATTGCTGGATTGGTTGCTTCGGGAACAACACTCTTATCAAATATCCAAGAGTTACAAAGAAAGTATGATAATATAGTTGAAAAATTAAATCAGATGGGTGGCGATGTTTCTATAGAAACGGGGCAATTAATAAAGTAATATAACTTTTAGCTAGAAAAATATCACCTATTTCATGAATTATTTTCTTATAAATTTTATAATAATTTTAAAAATTATAAATTTCATTTAAAACAAATAATTGATATTTAATTATTTGTTTTATTCTAAACTTAAATTTTTATATATTAAGTATTTCATTATTTTATTAAAAAAATACGAAATATAATTTTTTATAATAATAATATTATTTTTTATCAGTATCTTTTTTCTCTGAATTTCTTTTTATTATTTTAATACCTTTTTTCTCTTTAGATTGAGAATCTTCAGTATTATTTTGTAATAATTCTTTGGCTGCTGAAGAAGAATTGACTGAGGATTGAGCAGCCGCATTCGTTTCTTGTTTTATTTTCTGATAAATTTCTTCCCTATGGACAACAGTCGATCTGTCCGCTTCTATACCCAATCGAACCTGCTTGCCTTTGATGGCCATTACAATAATTTTAATATTATCGCCTATAGCAATAACGTCGCCGACTTTACGCGTTAAAACCAACACGATATAGACCCTCCATGGCCAGACAAGCTCTAACCGCGAGACTTGATTGAATTTATGAAACCATTATAGCTAATTCCTAC
>CAYSZE010000179.1:0-3757 GCA_964435255.1 uncultured Oligoflexia bacterium | reverse complement strand
TACTGTAGAAGCGACTTCAACTATGCTTTGTAATTTCTCCATCTTATTTTTAAGTAAAACATTCCAATAAGTATTTGTTAGCCAAAGTAAAAAAATTGAAAATATCAAAATTGAAATCAAACTGTTCAATAATATTTTATATTTAATCCCTTTATTTTTAAACATAGCAATTTCCTATTGATTAAATTGTTCATAATTAAATATAAAGGTTTTAAATTAAGGATGCAAAGACAACTATTGAACATAGGCTTCAGTGAGAGAACCAATCATTTCAAAATATGTTTTAGTAAATTTATTTGAACTTTCACTAATAATAAATTTACCAGTAAGCCAAACAGGACCATAAGACATTTTCGCTTTTTTACCTGATGCCATTTTTACATGAATAATTTGATTTGGTGGGGGAGGAGGGACATGAATACAAGCCATCGGTGTAGGAACAAATAAAAATTCCTGGACAAAATCTTGATTGTCTTCAAGAGGAATTATAAAGCCAGGTATTTTAATTGTCGTGCCAGTTATTTTTTTTAAATCAGCAGGGATATCTCCCGTTTTTAAATCAAGTGCTTGTAAATCTTTCCATTCAATATTTGTTACCTTACTAGCCTGCATATCATCTGCTATACTTTTAGAAGTTTCTTTTGTGAAGAAAAATACCAAAGTGACCCCTATTGCGACACCTAAAATGGAAATAATGATTATTTTATAAAATAGCTTCATTTTCGTTCTCTCAAAAAAAAATTTAAATCATCATCCTCAATTACTGTACTCAAATTAAAAACCATCGTAAATACCAAAATGTGTATAGAGTGGAGAGTATGGAAACAGAATTTGTAAAAAAATGTGAAGAATATGCTAAGAAAAACTTTTTGTTATCAAATCTAAGACCAGCACAAAAAGAAGTTTTAGCACAAATTCATACCAAAAAGTTTGTTTTAGCCACACTACCAACTGGAGCAGGCAAAACATTATTATATTCTTTGCCTGCACTTTATTTTGCAGATCAACCCGTCCTCGTCATCAGCCCACTGATCTCCTTAATGCGTGATCAAGAACGTCGTATGGAAATTGCTAATATTTGCTCAGCTATTTTTACTTCTGAACAATCGGAAGAGGAAAGAAAAATGGCATGGAAAAAAGTGAGATTAGGCACAGCAAAAATTGTATTTGCTTCACCAGAACGTTTTGTTCTTCCCTCTTTTCTAAATGCCATTGCCAAAATAAATTTAAGTATGGTTGTCATCGATGAAGCGCATTGTGTGGTATCTTGGGGACATCATTTTAGACCTGAATATGCAGAAATAGGTAAAATATTAACAAAAATAAATCCGCCTAGAATTCTAGCCTTAACCGCCACAGCGGGAAGAAGTAGCAGACAAGACATCATAAAGAAAGTGTTTCCAAATTATGTCGAAGTTTTTGAATACACATCTAATCCTTTGGCTCCTAATATTATAGTCGAAAGCCAGAGAGTTTTTTCTACTGAAGAGCAATGGGACTCCTTAGTAAATATCATTCAAACAACAGAGTCTAAAAAGTCTTTAGTCTATTTTCACAGTCGAAAACTTTGTGACGAAGCGACAAGAAAATTAAAAAAAATTAAAATTCATGCTATTAGTTATCATGCAGGACTAGCCAAACAGGAAAGAAAATTTGCAGAACAGTACATACAAGAAACCGATCAAAAAGTCGTTATTTGTGCAACAACTGCATTTGGAATGGGGGTTGATATTGCTGGTATTCAACTTGTTGTCGTATATGGTTTTCCAGGTAACATTGAAGAATTTTTTCAAATGCTAGGTAGAGCGGGAAGAAGTGGCGAACCTGCAAAAGGAATTTTACTTTGGACAGGAGCTGATCCTATTCGCAGAGCTTATCAATTTAAAGCAACATTTCCTGAACCCTCTTTATTCTTAGAACAGTGCACCCAATTCATTAAATTTATGCCTACACAATTTGGTGAAAGTCAATTTATTTTAAAAACAGATCTTCTTGCTACTATTGTTACCAAGAAAGCCGAAAATAAAGAAAAAATTTTAGAAAATATTTTTGCAGGTATGCGTATCTGTAATGTCCTAGAAGACATAAAAATAGGTGAGTGTTACTTTTATTTAAAATTAAGTGTGACAAAATGCTTTGCAGACATTTTAACGACACTACCAGAGGGGATGACTAAACGCAAAAAAGTTTTAGAAGGACTAACAACTCTTGTAGAATCGAATTGGCTGTTAATAAAAGGAGCACAAATCGTATTATCTTATAAAATGTTGCAAGATGCTTGTGAGTATATGTCTGAAACATGTGACCAGGTTTTTTTATACTATCAAGAACAAAAAATGTTATCATTTGTTAAAATAAGTCAGGATGATGCAAAAAATGGGGTGATCTTGAAAAATGGTTTCGTGCATTTACAAAAAGAAATACCTAGATATATTTCAGCACGGAGTCATTTTCATGCCAGTTTGCGTGAACTTGATCACTTATCGACCGCGACATCATGCAGGCTTGCTTCTAGTTTTGAATTTTTTGCTTCCCGTGCAATTCAAGGGGCTTCTAAAAGTCTTTGGCGTTGTATGCAATGCGATATCTGTATCAGAAAGAGGACGGAATGAAAAAAAATAAATCTATGGATACAAAAACTTCTCTTACGCAAAATTTATTAGCTACAAGAGAGCAAGAATTTCCAACAAACTTAAAAATCCAAAAGACATCTTTACTATTTCGCCGACTTGCTACTGAAGAAGTATATCGCTCCTGTGAAGAAAAGCTTGTTGAAACTGAAAAATTAAAAAAAATGGAACCTAATTATGATATCATTTCCCAAGTGCGCGCTGTTCGGGCCATCAATCTTGGACTTGGTATTCAAAAACCTGGCTATAATATTTATGTTGCTGGCGTTCAAGGAACAGGTAAAACGAGTGTCATTCGTTCCTTTTTGAAAAAAACCGCAGAAAAATGCCCTACACCAGGTGACTGGATATACGTTTATAATTTCAAAAATCCAGAATCGCCACATGCAATGGAATTAAAAACAGGAATTGCCAAGCGTTTTAAAAAACAAATGGATGAATTAATGGAACAGCTCACTGTGGAATTAGTCGATGCCTTCCAATCTGAAGAATATGAAACAAATGTTAATTCTACTGTAAATGTTAGTAATGAGAAAAAAGCGAAACTGTTTAGTGAACTAGAAAAGGCGGCTAAAGCTAAAAACTTTGGCGTGAAATCGACTCGTATGGGGATTGTCACAGTACCTATAGTTGACGGCAAACCTTTAAGTGAAAAAGATTATTCTGAATTAAATGAAGAACAAAAAGAAAAAATAGAATCCGAAAGAAACCTACTTGAACCAGAAGTTCTCGATTTTGCAAGAAAAGTAAGATCAATTGAAAACGAAACAAAAAACAAATTAGAAGAACTGCAATCTGAACTAGGTGATTATGTGGTGAGTCAAGCTCTCATGCCATTTTTAAAAGAATATGAAACTGAAAAAAATGTGCTTGAATACTTAGGAGAAGTAAAAAACCATTTGTTAGAAAATTTAAATGAATTCCTTCCAGATGATGAAGACGGTGATTCTGAAAGCGAAGACACCGTGACTCCTTCTTCATATCACTTGAAAAAAGGCGATCCGCATTTACCCTATAGAATAAACGTCTTTGTTGATAATACAGAAATTAAAGGTGCTCCTATTATTATAGAAAACAATCCTACTTTCTATAATTTATTTGGCAAAATTGAAAAAAATATTGAATAT
>CAYSZE010000178.1:0-4309 GCA_964435255.1 uncultured Oligoflexia bacterium | reverse complement strand
AAAATAAAAAATATAAAAAATTATTAAATTCATACAAGGGATCTAATGTTTGTTTAATCTTAGAAATTAACAAAATGGCTTGTAAATAGTTTCCTACCACAAAATTTAACCAAGTAATGTTATTACTTATAATATCTGGTCTATCTTCTTTTGCAAAAAGATTAAATTGCTGTTCCCAAGTTTTTGTAAGCCAATTTATTTCATCTCTTAAAAGCATATTTTCAAGCGAAGGTTCAGACTTCAAATATTTTTGAATTTGGTCAATACTAATAAAATTATTAGATAGTTTTATTTTTGATAGAGTTAAAATTGCATATTTTAAAGAATTGACAACTTCAATTTGATTCATTTTAAAATTATGAAATTTAATCCATTTATTTTTTTCTTCTTCCCATGAATTTATAAATGGAGATAATTCATTAGTAGAAGCTCTCCCTGAAAGATTTTTCAACATTTGCCCAGAAAGAGCATCATATAACCCTAATGGATTTTCATTACCCGATAAAATATAATATTTTTTTGCTTCTGAATAATTATTTAATGCAGAATAAGATCTTCCTATCCAATAATAACAGAAAGACTTAAAAGCTATATCATTAGATTTTAATAGTAATTTATTTAGTATTTCAATAGATTTATTAAATTCACCATGCAAGAAAAAAGACAAAGCTACTTTTTCGTCGATTTCATCACTTGTAAAATACTCTACACTATTAGAATATGTTACTTTATTTAATTCAGAACCTTTGTTTCCAAGAAAAATAGGATCAATGGACAAAATTGGTTTCTCTTGTTTTATTAGGGCAAAAATATCTTCCGATAATAAAATATCATTATATCCTGTGAGAGAAAAAATAAAACTATCATAATTTGCTAATGTTTTCCAACCAGGGCTGTCACAAAGCTGATTACACTGCATATTTTGAAATATATTAAAGTCGAAATTTTTAATAATATTATTTTTTTTTGGATACAAAGAATCGTTTAATAAAAGGGATAAAGTATATGCTTTTAAGGCGTATTTATATTGAGCGACCGATAATCCTGGTTCAAATAATACATTTATAGAAATTTCTTTAGCTTTATCGTATTTATTTTCTGAAATTTTTTTAAATGCTAGCTCTAATAGCTCTGTTTTTTGCAATAATAACAAATCATTATCAGAAAGATTGGCATTTAATAATTTATCTAATCTTTTCTTAAAATCGTCAGAATTTGAACGATCTTGTAATGTAGTGCAAGAAATACAGCTCACTACAACAAAATTCATTGCAGTTATCTTACATACATTTAACTTATAAATAAGTTTAATCAGACTCAATCGAATTAAGCCCTCTGAGCTCCTAGCTTATTACCCAAAATATCTGCAACCATTTTTTCCACTTCACCAGCAAATGGCTTATGAGTAAAAGCTATTTTTCTGCTTTCTTCACAAATATGCACTTTACCATTTTCATTTTTAAGTGCAATGCAAATGACACTAGAACCCATTTTTTCAATTTTTATTATTAACTGATTGTTTTCCCAAGAAGTTTTAACGTAATCTTTTTTTATTTCGGCAGCAATTAATTTTGATAGCTCTTTTTTAACTTGCTCAAGATCTTTAGAAATAACATATTTAATACTCATTTTTTAACCCTTTAAAACTAATATTTGCAAAACTTTAAATACCGATTAAGTAAAAACAGTAACAAAGACTTTATTTAAAAACCAGCTTTTTGTAATTTCTCAATCAGCTCTCTATTTTCTTCACTTAACTCATCTTGTCCTGGCACTTTAACAGAAATAACTGCATATAAGTCACCTCGTTCATTTGCAGCTCCCATAACAGGAAAGCCCAAACCTTTTAATCTGACTTTAATACCATTTTGCATACCTGGTCTTATTTTTATTTGCTTAATTCCTTGTGGTGTTTGGACATCTAAAACGCCACCTAAACAAAGCAAACTAAAAGGAGTTTTAGTTTCAACTTCTATATCGTTGCCAATACGTTGAAAATCAGGATGAGACATCACTTTTACATTTAAATAAAGATCTCCTTTATTTCCATCTGGAGCAGTCCTGCCATGACCTTTGACTCTAAGTTTTTTACCTGTTTCAATGCCAGCAGGGACTTTAATTCTAGTTGAAATCGTTTCCCCATTACTTAAAGAAAAACTCACATACCTTTCTGAACCATTATAAGCATCCATGAAACCAATTTCTAAATCATGTTCCAAATCATACCGTGAATAGTCCTCAGGTTCAGCGCGGTAATGTGATGTTCTTTTCGAACTCGTTTTTTGTTGCTGATTGCGCCCAAATCCACCAAAACCACCAAATTTTCCACCTGAGCTAAACCCGCCAAAGCCAGAAAACCCCATTTCACGAAAAATGCTATCGAAATCCATATTTTTAAAAATATCTTCTTGAAAACCAGAACCTTGCTGTTGAGAAAAACGAGCATCTCCTAGTATATCGTATTGGCGTTTTTTTTCTGGATCCGAAAGCACAGCATAAGCTTCGGACATTTCTTTAAATTTTTCTTCAGCTGCTTTATTTCCAGGATTTCTATCAGGATGATACTGCATAGCCAACTTACGATAAGCTTTTTTTATTTCATCTGAGCTTGCACTTTTGCTAACCCCAAGAATTTCATAATATTTCATTTGATTCTCCAACTCATAACGAAAACCATAAAGCTTCGTTTTGAAGGAATCTAATGCTCAATTTATGGATGGCAAGGGTTGCTATGACGACTTTTTAACGAGTTGTTCTATATGATAAAACTCATGTTCTTTGACCATTTCGAGGAGCTCTTCATCTTCAAAGCCAAAAAATTCAAACCAATTTATTCCTACTAATTCTGGGGTCGGTGTGACTTTTTCTTCACCTTCATCATTTTCATAGTATTCATAAGCTTTTTGAACGACTCCATCTCCTAGCATTTCAAAATAATGATAACCATCACCATTAATGAATTGCCCATCGCGAGAATCTCCGCTCCAGTATTCACGACAGTACCATACTTCATCTGCTCTTCTTTTAAATCTAGTGGGAAAATTCACAACATTTTCCATATGTAATCAAATTCCTTTTGCTGTTAAAACTTTTCATTATAAATTTCAAATGAAACGCTTTGTTTAGGTAGGGACTTTAACAATTTTTCAATTTGAATCAATCTTTCTACCTTTCCTCTTATTCGGCTTTCGCCTGAAGGAAATAAAATAATATGATAAAAATGTTGTTGCGATAACAATTTTTCACCTGTTTTTCTGACATCTAATAATAACGGAAGTAAAGCTTTAGCTTGAATATGCATGTGATTACCAGCTTTTAAAGCTTCGAGAATATCTTTCATAATCATTTCTGAGAGATTTTCAAAGTTCTTAATACTCATGATTCTTCTATTAAAAATGAATAATCTTATTTTTTTATTTTTTTTATAAAAGCTTTTTTTAAACGAAATTAAAAAATAAGCAATTAAAATAACAATAAAAATTGAAGTTAAAATAACAAATAAACCCCTCATAGCCCTTCCTAAATAAAAGAACTATTTCCTATCGGCATAAGATGCCTAGTTTAAGACACATAGGAGTCATTAAAATGAACTAAACGCACTGTGAAATCCTAAACTGTTGTATTTTTTTCTACCTGCAATTTATATAACAGAATTAAAGCAGTGGACCGACAAACTGTTTTGAGCTCATATATTCTTTAGGTGAGATTAAAGCTGTATTCATGTTATTAAAATGCTCAGTCTCATTAGCCTCTGGTAATTTATTTTGATTATCCAAATTATATAGAGTCTCGGACGAGAGGTTGTCATAAGATTCTTGAAAAGTGTCCAGTTCTTCTTGTGGAACAGAGTACATATCATTTCTGTTTTGTTTTTGGGGAGCTCCTTTGTCAACTTCCAATTCCGTGGCATCTTTAATTAAATCATTTATTTGTTTGGTTTCTTCTTCAAGTAATATGCTTCTTTGCACATCAATTTTCACTTCTTGCCAAGAACTCTGGACATCTTTGGCGACTTTTTTAGCTTGATTTAAACCTTTTATCATTTTTTTCATATTTTCAGGTAATTTATCATTCCCAAATAATATTAAAGCTATTAATGCTATAAGAAGAATTTCACCACTACTAAAGCCAAACACGCATCACCCCAAAAAATAATGTGCAAGAATATTGCACACTAGAAGTTATCAATTGAGGACAATCAAAGCAAGTTTTTTATTTTATTCTTTCCAACCATCAAGAATATAATTATTTTTAATGTCTTTATCGAATGATGTAAATTTTTTGTTAATAATATTTTTTTTGTTTTTTT
>CAYSZE010000177.1:0-10618 GCA_964435255.1 uncultured Oligoflexia bacterium | reverse complement strand
TTATTTGCTGAAGGTTTAATAGTTGGGGACTTGATGTGGCAAAATAATTTAAAGTCATTGTTAAATGACATTGCCATTAGGAAATAATTTCAATGTCTAAAAAAAAAATTGGGGTTCTATTTCTTAGTATCTCATTAGTTTTATTTATTTGCTATTTCTATCAGAATAGGAGCAACAATAATAATAGTATTGAACTTAAGAAGTATTTATATAAAAAAGACATAAGTTTAGATAAATCACCTTTAGATAACTATAAGAAAAAAATAGTAATAGACCAAACAGATAATGATTTAAAAACTAACTATATTGATTTAGTTAACAAGATAAAAGAAATATATACAAATATTAATTTTGATGAAGAATTAATCCGTCATATTGAAGCTTTATATGAAAAAGATAAAAATTTTTCAAATTTAATGATCGATATTTTAACTGATAATAAGTTAGCAAAAGAGCTACATGGTGATGATCAGTCCTATGGAAGGGTTATCGCTATAAAAGGTCTAAAAATCATTGCTGATAAATTTGATAAAAAACCGCTACTTAAAACCATTGGTTTATTAACTGAGCAATATTCTTTAGGGAAATTAAACTATAATGGTTCGATTGCGGATTTAGAAGATCTCATAATGTCTTATTGCGAAGTAACTGAAAAAAATGATTTATTAAATAACTTAAGGTCTCATCTTGAAAATATGGGATTTGATAATTTTAAGACAGATAAAAATTTAGCAAAGTTATACAGAAAAATGTTTTTTTTGAATTTAAATAAATATTTTGAAAATGAAGATGAGTTGTTAAATACACTAAACAATTTTTTTAAAGTTAGGTGAAATACGTGAAAAAAAAATATATAGCTTTACTTTTGCTTGTAATTGCGTCTTGTGGAAAAAAGGAAGTGACTGCCTATCCAAATAGGAATGTTGAAGCTAATGAATATTTTTGGCAAGATCCCAATCCTGCTCTTAGCTCTGAAGTTAACGATCTTATTCAGCAGCAATTAAATCAAATTAATGGTAGTTGTAAAACCTCTCAGTTTGATACTCTTTGTCAGAAAGTTTCCATTTATCCTTCAAAAGCTCAACCAAAAGCTGAAAGTGAAGGATTGAGAGTTTTAATATTTGATGAAGATAGCATGAGATTAGCTTCTTTCACCCGTTACAGTAAAAGAGTTTTATTAAATTTAAGGGAAAATGAAGAGGGAAATTTTCTTGAAGATACTGAGGATTTAAAAATACCTTTAGGTGTTAAAAATATATTATTAGATACCTTAGCTAATGAAAAATATGAAAAAATACCATATGAATTATTAAATAGATCGAAAAATTTATTTAAGAGATATTTTAGTAATTCTATTCATGGGACAAATAATTTGCATGGGTCTTTGATTTTTAATTTTTTAGCAAATAATAGTCCTAATTCACAGTTTTTAATAGCATATAGTAATAAAACGGATATTTTAAGAAAACTATTAACATCAAATGATTCAGAAGAAGTAATGTTAGAAAAAATTTCTAAATATTTCAATAGCAATGCAGAAAGTTTAATTCGTAATATTAATAATTATAATATCAATTTTGTCTCTTTATCAAGAGGAATTTCAAGGGATTACTATTTAGGAATTAATGTATCAGATAGTGTTAAGCTGAAAATTGAGCAGTTATATTATGACAAGTTTTTAAATAGAATAACTAATGAAACAAGAGCTGTTTTAGTCCAATCGGCAGCGGATCCTGAATATAGTATTAATACTAATGATCCCTTTTACTATTCTGATTGTGTAAAAAATAAAAACAGAATAAGAGTTGCGTTTGTGAGTGAATATAATCATTCTATTGGTAGATTTGGTTCTCGTGAATCAAGATATATAAGAACAAATAAAAAAGCTGAGCAGTGCACAGACATTTTTATTAATATTCCTAATGATGAACAATTATTAGTTAAGAATAAATTTCCTTATGTTGTTTTCTCGATAAATAATATAGGATCAGTGATACCGACCTCTAACTTAGCTTCAAACTCAAATGCAACTCCTATAGCTGTAAGTTATTTGCTGTATCTTAAAATGAAAAACAAAAATTTTAGTAGAGATGAGTTAATTGAACAAATAAATATATTAAAAGGAGATAGGTTTGTAGTTTTGGATCCCGCTTTTCATAAACAGTTTCCTTTGTATTATATTGGCTATATTAAATAATTTATGAGGTTATTATGAATAATATATTAAAAATATTGATATTATTTTCAATTAAAAGTATTAATGCTTTTTCGTTGCAAACTATTCCTTATGATAATTTTACAAGATATATACTTGAATCTGAAGATTTTATTGTTAGAAATGGTGATTTATATAATAATTATTGGCACCTAGATAGATATTCCGCATATAAATCAACCAGATCTGGTGGTTGTATATTAACAACAAAGCCGCTTTACATTGTGGGGAATTTTTCATTGACAGCTCAAATTCTTTATAAAGCAGAAGCTGATATCGCTTTAAGAAATATTAATCTTTTTAATGTTATTCCGTTTTTTAAAATGAATTTGAGTATTGAAGATAACAAGGTAAATGAGACAATATTTTATTTATCAGAGTTAAAGGATGTTGAAACAATTGCATCTGTAGGTGAAACTTTTTATATGAATGCTAAAACAAAAAATGATAAATTTATTTATTCTCATATTAATTTTAATATGAATAAAACTTATCAGCAAGGTGAAATGAAAATTTGTATAAGTAATATTATAATGGATAGTGAATTGTATATTAAAAATATTGTTCTAGATGTTATTCAAAAATAAAAAATATTTTTACAAAGGTTAGAAAATGAAAATAAAATTACTTCTAATGATCGTATCTTTGCTGTCTTTAAATGCTTTTGCAAATAGAATTGATCCTAGTATTGATACAACAAGATGTAATACTAGCATTAGTATGAGTAGTGTGATTAGAAAAAATATTCGAGCATTAAATAGTAACGCAATAACATATGAAGAATTTTTAACATTAAATTCGATAAGAGCTTACGCTATAGTAGATATGGACAATGAGTTAGTTGCATGGTGTAGGATTTTTAATTAGCTTATAATTTATTTATTATATTGAAAAATTAATTAATAAATTATATATTTTATATAAATGTTTTTAGAAATAATTTAAGATGAAAAGAAAAATGCTTTTATTAATATTTAGTTCACTTTCATTGAATGCTTATGCAAATGTAAGTTATTTTTTTGATTCATTTTTTAAAATAGATTTTAAAACAAAATATGATGCCAATTTAAGTTTTAATAGTGCTATTAAGAAAAATATTGAAGCATTAAAGTTTGATGCTATAACATATGATGAATTTTTAACAATAAATTCTATAAGAGCTTATGTTATATTAGATGAATATAATGACTTTCATAGATGGCGTTACATTTCTAATTAAATTATGACAATATTTAAAAATTAAATATTGTCATATTATGAATAATTTTTATAAAAGTATTTAATTTATTTCCAGAAATTTATTAAATAAAATTAGTGAAACATTTATTTTTTTAATTTTGTAAGTTAAAAAAACTATCTTAAATTTAGAATTAATTTTTGATAGATTTTAAAGGATGTATATGAAAAATACTCTATTAATTCCATTTTTAATGGCATTAAATTCTTATGCTGATAATACGAATGTATTATCTTGCAAATATAACAAGTATTATAAAACAGCGTGTCAAATTAATGAAGTGACTTTAGCAGAAAACGAATCTTTTCACATGGATTATGAAGTCAGCTATATTTATGATTGTCAAGGGCATAGCTTTGAAGTCGGTGTCCAAACTGAGACGGGATTTTATCCTTTTCAAAGAGGAAAAGGTGTTCAAACTCTCACAGCTACAGGTCAAGCGCGTTTATTTACATCAACAACTAATAAAACAAATTTATATTCTAAAGTTTTTCAGAAAAGTTGCACAATTGAAATTACCGATGTTAAAAAAAGACCGTCAGTTCAGTCGTTACTTAATTGGCAGAATCAATCTGATGCTTTAATTCGTTTATTGTATGCAGAGTTAGATAATTATTTCCTTGCTAAAAGTTTAGATGAAATCACCTCATGGAATAAGCAGAAATTGTATCTAATGAAAACCAATTTACAAAAAGTGGTTCGAGTTTATCCCTATAACCCTCATTTTAAGCTGTTATTAAATACTGTCCAAAAAGCAATGGAAAATTCACCTGCGCCTTATATACCACAAGATGCAAAAGACAGCATAGTTAATTATTATAAAAGTAATTTACAAAAAGAATTAGGGAATGCGCAGCAACTTTATGATAATTTTTCGCATTGGCAAACAGAATTAAGAAATGACCTTAAAGAAGCAATTTCGCATGTTAAAGAATACATGAATTAATTATTCACTAATAAAATAAATAAGAGGATATCGATGAAGTTAAAGCATAAAATTTATTTAGTATCTTTAAGTTCAGTATTTATAAGTGGAGTTTATGCAGCTGATGGGATTCCAACAAATGAGGAGTTGGACAAGCGTGAACAAGCGGCGGTTGAATTGACTTCAGAAGTTACAAGATTATCTGAAACATACGGACGATTGATAATTGCAAGAGATAATTATCTATTTGGTCAGAATGGGATACAGGAAAAATATAAGACTTGTCTGACAAAAATGTCGGACTGGTTACAAGAATGGACCCTAATATTCTCTACTTATGATCTTAAAGATCAAGTTGATATGAATACTGTACAAGTCCAAATTCAAAATATGTTGACAAGGCAAATTTCTTCTGCTGAAGATATTAAAATAGACTGCCAAAAAATAAGCCAAGAAGTCGATCTTGCAAAAAGTTTTTTATTGAAAATTGAGGATGAGAAATATTTAAGAATAAATGCAGATCTTGGTATAACCGATAAAGTCATTCTGCTAATATCTTGGATTTTAGCTGAATGATCTTGGTATAACCGATAAAGTCATTCAGCTAAAATCCAAGATATTAGCTGAGCTTGAAAATTATAAAGTGACTCCCGTTACTAAAGTTAAAAGAGTAGACTATATTGTTCGTCTTTCAAAAAAAGCTATAAAAGCAAAACTTAAAAATGAAATAATGAATAAAATTAGAGTTCCTTTAGAAAAATCAATAGCAGAATTAAATAATATTATAGATGTTTCAAACGTAATTGATCCAATTTTAGTTAAGGTAACAAATGCTGAAAATCAAATGAATGACTATGTTTTAAATATGAGATATTTTGCTGCAACTAAACTTATGCCTGAAATTCAAAAAAATTGTCAAGAAGCATTCCAAGTTATTGAAAAGAATAGCTATCCAAAAAAATATTTTAATCAATACTTTTCAAGAATTCAGACATTATGTAAGGCTTCGGATTCTCATTTGCAAGATTTAAAAAATTTAGAGATGAAGCCATATGAATTTGTATATCATTATGCAAAATTAGTGAGTGCCAATATTAAAATTGATTGTAAAGCAATTGAAAATTCAATTACCTGTAATAAAATTTCTTATTTAAATTCTGTAGTATCTGAAAAATATAAAGAAATACCATTAGAAACATTAAACTATATTGAGAATGAATGGGCGCAAATTTATGATAAATATAAGATTGATATGTAAATATTTAAAAATCAGTTTATTTATTTTATGTTTAAATTTTAATAAAAACTCTTTTGCAAATTCTTGCCCCTCTCAGGTTATTGAAAATAAAAAACCACCAATAGCGTTTAAACCATTCCCAATGGAAAATCCAAATACAGGAGATAAAATCCCTCCCAATGAAATCGTTGAAGTAAGTGACCGCAATGGGAATGTTCATAAATTAAAAGCAATCGATTTTTTTAACCAAATTAATTCAATTGAAAAAACATTAAATGCTTGGGGGTATTCTTTACGCGAAGCAGATGGAAGTTATGAGCTTAGTAAGGTTTTTATTTGTATTAAACTGCTTGAATCGCAGAAAGCAGCATTACAAAAAACTTTGAAAGAGTTTTCTATTAATAAAATGCTTTCGTATGAAGAATGGAAAAAAAATATTAAAGATACATGGAATGCTTATAAAGAATTTATGCCTAGTCTCAAAGATATTAGTAAGTATATCGATTCAGGTAAAGTCGATGAATTTTTAACAACAGTTCCTACATTTAATTTTTCAACACCAACCTTAAAACAAGTAGAGCTGAAGTCGTTTCATAAAGAAAAAAAATGGAATTTTAATAAAGGTGATAGAGGTAGTTTTTATATTGAAGGGTATGCTAGTTATTTTTTAAAAGGAAGTAAAATTGAAGTCGATGCCGATGCGAGGGCTGGCTTAGCAGGTGCTCTTTATAATAATAATGTTAATATTATTCATGCAGAAGCAAATGCACGTGCGCCAGGGACACAGGCTGGTAGATTAAATGCATCTATAGTCTTTTTAGGGCAAACTGTTTATTCATTAGATGATCCTTTTCAGTCAGAAAAATTAAAACCCTATTCATACAATAAAGAGTTATACAAAAATGAAGTTAATTACGAATATCCAGTAAGAATACCAATTGGTCCTATTAATATTCGACTTGCCGTTGGAATAAGAGGTCAAACTAAAGTTCATTGGGGCTTAGATATTCTTCCTTTGCAAATTAATGCCTATGTTCAGCACTATGCAGGGTTAGATGCTTATGCAAATGCAGCAATAGATGTTTGGGTTGCGGGAGTTTTCGTAGAAGGCAGATTGCTTTTAATAGCAAAAGATACAAGAATACAAGGAAATGTTCTTGCTGAATATGATGAATACTTATCTTTAAATTTATCTTTAGTAGGTAAAACAACGCTAAAAACTTTAGATGGAGACCTTAGTGTAGGTTGGTATGTCTACTTGCCTAGTTGGGAATTTTGGAATTACTTTGTAAAAAAACATACTTATAGACATAAATTGTGGGGTTATGAAGGTTTTAAACATGAAGGAACAATATTTGATTATTCTGCAAAATTAACACCTTTTGGTTATTCTGCAAAAGGAGATTTAAGTGTTGATGATGTGTTAGAACAGAAAGATATAAATACCAGGTTAGTAAGAGCTGAAAAAATTGCTAAGGTAGAACAAGAAGCGCAAATAAAACTGCAAAAAACTGCTCTATATATAATTAATGACTTAAAAAGTGAGAAGAATATCAGGCTTATTAGTTCTACAAGCATTGTATCTAATACAGCAAAAGCTATTGATGATACTTACGATATTTATCTTAAAGAATTGTTAAAGTGGGTTAGTGCTGATGAAGAAATATAAGATATATTTTTTTGTAATAATTCTCTTAATCATTTCTCTAATTTATTTTGTTTTTGGGAGAAATGAAATTATAGTTGCTTGTGAAAATGGGAAAAATTTTTTTTATCAAGTTAAATATTTTTCAAAAGGGGTTATTTCAGCAGACTTAATAAATAGCACGTCAATGCCTTTTTCTTTCAATTTAGAAGGTGATGTTGCAGAGAGTTGTAGTTTGGGAACTGATTCTGGGTATTTTTATATTAAATATGATTTTTCTGGTTTAAAAAATATTTCAGATAATTATTCAGATATTTTAAATGAAAACATTTCTAACAAGAATTATGCTTATGCTAAAATAGCAAAAAATGGTTATGTGCTTGAAATGATTTTTAGTAATTCAATAGAAGATTATTTGTTAAATATATATAAAGAATATATTGAAAATTCTATCGTAAATTTTAGCAATAATAACCGTTGGAAAAGTGAATGGGAAAATAGCTACAAAAAATTAGATGAATTATTTAACTTTAGATATGCAAAATATGGAGATACTGTTATAAAGTATTTTGTTGATACTAAAGATGATTACGCTAGTAAAAAAACTGAAATTATTTCTGATCATGATAATAAATTAAGTAGAAAATTTTCACCTTCTAGTAAAATTAATTACATACTCAATTCTTATAACTATCCTAATGAAGTTAAAATGAAAAGAGAATCTCAGGTTTATGTCTTAAAAAAAAGAGTTTTAACAGAAGATACAAGTTTTTATAAAAAAATATATAAGATTGAAAATTTAAAAAAACAAGAAAATTTAGCTTATTTTTTTGAAAAAGAAAATAAGTCAAATTTTATAAAAACAGATTTTTTAGCTAAGGATGTTGGAGAAAAATTAGATAATAGAGCATTATTAGAAAATTTTAAATATAAAAGCTTTCAAGAAATATTAGAAAATTTTGATTGGCAAAATAAAGATAGGCATACTGAATACTTTCATAATCTTAAATCTTTGTTTGTGTTGAAGCCTGAAACTTTAAAAGAAGTTGAAGATTACTTAAGCAATATTAATGATAATAGTGATGAGTTTTTATTAATTCAATCGGCATTACTTTCTGCTAATACAGTTGAAGCGCAAGCCGTTATAAGAAATATTTACACAAGAATAACAAATGAAGAGGCTAAAATTATTTCAATTATAAATTTAGGATTTTTTGATTTTCCTAGCATTGAAACCGTACAGTTTATAAAAGATAAAATGGATGATAGTAATAAGAAAATAAAGCATACTTCTATTTTGGCTTATGGAAATATTGGAAAAAAACTAAATACACTGCAATCTAATAGATATGATAATATTTATTCAGATTTGTCAAAATTGTATTTAAATTCTCATGATGAAAGTTTAAAAAATGTTTCAATTATGGCTTTAGGTAATTTAGCTGATGAAAAGGTTTATAAGTTAATTCAAAATAGTTTATTATCAGAGAATGAGACAATTAGAAAGTCAGCTATATTTTCATTAAGATTTATAGATAATTATGCAATAAATAATGAGCTCTTAAAATTTCTCACAGAAGATCAGTCAGTGAATGTTAAATTAACAGTTCTTGAAACGATTACTTTTCGAAAACAGTCTAAAGAATTGATTGAACTGCAGAAAAAATTATTGCGTAATCATGACTCCGAATTAGTGAGATCTAGTGTTTTAAAAAATTTAGATAGAGAAGGATTGATTGAAGAATTAAAATTTGCAAAAGAAAATGATAGCTCTAAATCAGTCAGAGATTACGCAGAATTATTATTGGCAAACTATCAATAGATTATTAAATTTCTTAGAAATGATGCATTTGCAATATTCCCTAATCAAATTTCACCACATTTTTGCCAATCGGACTTCTTTTTTCACTTTCTTGATAAGCTTGGATCACATTTTGAAAAGTGTAAACTTTATTGACTTTAACTTTAAGTCCTTGTTTCATAAAATCTACTAAAATATTCATTTGCTCAGGATTGTATTTGGTCATTAATAATTTTATTTTTTTACTGGAAAACAAATTATGAAAGACAGAATGAATGATAGTGCGAAGAGAAGGAGAAGGGTTTACATAAACTGCGCGATCATTCATAATTGTTTTGGCTTCAGAAAATGGCATGCGTCCTGATAACTCTAATATAATATCGAATTTTTGGGGTGTGGTTAAAATATTTGTTTTTTTATAATCGATAATATTTTCACAACCAAACTCTTTTGCCACAGAAACTCCTTCACTTGAAGAAACTCCTGTTACTTTTAAATTTAATTTATTCGCAATTTGTATTGCAAATAGGCCAATGCCACCAGTGCAACCATTTATTAAAATACTTTGTCCAGTTTGTGCTTGGGCGAGATCTTTTATAGCTTGATATGCAGCAATACTGGTGATTACGGCTGAAGCCGCTTCTTCAAAGCTAAAAGGCTCTGGGATAAATGTAAAAGAAGTTCTTGGGACACAAATGAATTCTCGTAAAGCACCAGGTTTCATTGAATTTGGCATGAAGCCAAATATTTTTTTACCAACAATATTTTCGGTAATATTACTGCCAGATTTTTCAACAATACCAGAAAATTCACAGCCCAAATATTTTGGGAAGTTACTTCCTGTCATCAATTTTAATTGTCCATTTCTTATTTTCCAATCTAAAGGATTAATACCAACAGCCTTTACTTTAATTAGGCATTCATCGGCATTCGGGAGAGGAGTGTCTTCATCGACAATTTTTAAAACAGAAGGATCTCCGTATTGCTCAAATCTTAAACTTTTCATAGTGTACATTCCTACAGTATTTTAAAGGTATGACTTTAACCTGATGAAATTAATACACTATGATATTGAAAGCAATCATTTGTTTGTGTGTTCTCGCAAATTAAAAAATGTTGGAGAGAATTTGGGTGATGATCTCAGGTGTTAAACAATATTCTTTATTAATAGTTATAAGTATTTGGTTGTTCGGAGTTTGTTGTTTGCTAATTGCATAATCCGGTAGTTTTCGTCCAAGAATTCCGGAGCAAACCGGCGTCGAATTCCATTTGAATTCGTGCAAGGATTCCGGTGCAAGGCAGCAGCCAATTCCAGTTGGCTCTGCTGGAAGAACTGATGGCAGGGCGTCGGAACCGTTGGAGAGGCTTTAAATTCTGCTTGTAATTATAGCGATTAAAATTAGCGTCTCTTTGCTACATCAAAAGCAAAGGGCTAAAAATGAGAAAGCATACAAGCATGAAAAAGATCCGAGAAGTATTACGTTTAACAAATGAACTGGGATTAAATCAAAGAGAAATATCCGATAGCCTTTGTATTCCTCGCTCGACAGTACAGGAT
>CAYSZE010000176.1:0-21128 GCA_964435255.1 uncultured Oligoflexia bacterium | reverse complement strand
AACCTGCAAAGCGGCCTAAATCACCACTATAAGTTAATTGTGTCCAGCCATCAGCAAGTAGATGATTAGGAACAGCTACAATATAAGACAATTGGATTAAAATATATAAAACAGTGACAATGACTAAAGCAGATAATGTTGCTAACGGAATATTTTTTTGCGGATTTTTTGTTTCACCAGCTAATATAATACCGCTTTGAAAACCACCAAAAGCAAAAATAATCCCACCGACCGATAAACTGGACATGATACCTTCAAAACCGTAAGGTAAAAAACCTTGTGAACTAGTCATATTATTAAAATTACTATTGCTGTGTGTGATAAAAACAAAAGCAATTCCAAAGGGAACAAGAAGCTTCCAAATTGTAGCTAGTGAATTTGTGTTGGTTAAAAACTTTATACTAAAACGATTAATAAATATCATTATAAATAAAGTAACAGCAGCAGAAAAATAACCTAAAATAGATAACTCATGTTTGCCTGCGGCATCAGTAACGGTAAGAATTGGAATATAAGTGCTGGCGTATTGCACAACGGCTAGTGCTTCGATGGGAACAATAGTAGCAAAACAGAGGAAATAGATCCAGCCAGTAACAATTCCTGTAAATTTACCATGTGTAAAAAAGGAATAACTAGTGAGTCCGCCCATTATAGGAAACATGGCAGCAAGTTCGCAAAAAACTAAAATTATAAAGACAAAGAAAAAACCGCCTATTAGCCATGATAAGATTGCTGCAGGACCAGCCATTTGTGCGGCATACAATGGTCCAAAGAGCCAGCCAGAGCCAACCATACTTCCAATTGAAGCTAGAGTCACTCCAAACAAACCTATATTTCTCTTTGGTAACACTAGTTTATACTCCTAAAGTTTTTGAACTGCCGCATTATCGCAATTTAGGAGACTTTTTAAACTAGTGAAAGGAATTATGTCAAGCAAAGAGGTTGCTACTTTAAGCAACAGAAGAATTATAAATTTTATAGATTGTAGCTAAAAAAAATTAAAAAAAATTTATCGAAAACATGTAAATTATTATTATGATTTAAATAAATTTTTTAAGACAAAGAATACATTTTCTTTTCGTTCGGTTAATCTGCGGGAATAATATGCTTGCCAATCTTCGCCATAAGGAACATAAATAGTCATATTATGTCCTTTTTCTCTTATGCGAGACCATGTTTTTTCGCGCATACCATATAACATTTGAAATTCATAACGATCTTTTGGAATGTTATTTTCTTCTATAAATTGAAAGCAAAATTCTATAATTTCATCGTCATGGCTAGCGATACAAACTCTTTTACCGTTGAGGAGGAGGTGTTGGATTAATTTTTTATAATTTTCAACAATTTGTGGCATTTTCTGCAAGGCTTTTTCTGCAGGTTCTTTGTAAGCGCCTTTGCAAAGTCTTAATCTGCCATTAGCTGCAAGAACTCTATTGATATCATTTTCTGTTCGCATTAAATAAGCTTGCAAAACAATTTCGGGACTTGCAAATTCTTTAGCCGCCCTTTCATACATTGCCAGAGTTCTTTCTGTATAGTCAGTGCCTTCCATATCTAACGCAACACGACTTTTTGTTTGATCTGCCGTTTTTAAAATTTTACATAAATTTTCAAAACAGAATTCGTGATCAATATCTAAACCAAGCATTGTTAATTTTACTGAAACGTAACTATCAAGTTTTTTTTCTGCAATACGTTTTAATAGTAAATCGTATTCTTCTGTAAATTTTAAGGCTTGATTTTTTTCTTTAATATTTTCGCCGAGGACGTCTAATGTAACAGATATCTTTTTTTGATTTAATTTCTCTATAACGTTAAATGCTTCTTCAAAATTAGAGCCTGAGACAAATCTTTTTGCGTAAAATGGTATGCTTCCCATATCATTATCCTCTTCAAAACGATCCAAATACAAAAATTCTATGACGTTTTGGTTTTACAGTAAATTTGAGGAATGACAACTTATGGGAATATTATTTATTTGGTTTGTCTGAAATTTGTCTTAATTCTTCTATAAGCTTATTGATTCTTTGAACGCTTTGTTTGATATTGTGAATTTTATTTGATAGTTCTACTTCTTCGAGTAATTTTGAATCCTTAAAAAGAATTATGTCATTATGATTTTGTTTTATCAAATGCAAATTTTTTTCTTTTGAATTTTTCCGTAATTTAAATAATTCAAAATCAAGTATATTTTTTTTATTATTTAAAGAATTATTTAGCATTTTTTCCTCGAAATTAAAAAAGAACAAAAGAAGAGAAAAGTGATTTGGGTGCTGTTAAAAATTAAGCACCCACAAGAATTTACTTGATTCTGTAGCTTTTCATTACATTTTTGTTAGCTTGATCGCGCTCTTTACGGAGTCTTTCTTGATTCGCTTTATTGCGCTGCGCTAATTTTTCAAATTGTGTTTTAGCATCATCTGTTTGGTTGCTTTTAGCTGCATTTGCATTATCGTTTATGATTTTTTTAGAGAAGATATCTATTACGTCACCCATTGTTCAACCTCTTCAAATATGTGTATGTTTTTAAGTAAGCAAATTCAATGCCAACCTATGGTTTATAATTTAGTTAATGAAAACAAGGTGTAATATATAAGCTTTCACAGGAAAATTGTTGAAAGACTAAACACCTTTGCTCATAAAAAGAGCTAATAGAAAATAAAGAGATATACAAGCATTAGCTTTCGTATCGAGCAAAAAATTTTAAGACAATGTTATTATTAATAAAAAAAAATAGACCCGTCTCCCTAAAAAATTTAAAAATTTTAATAATTTTCTAAGAATTAAGATTTTTTTCAATCATTCTTTTATGCATATTAGGAATGTATAATTTTTTTACACTGTTTAAGAAATAATTGTCAATTTACAATTAAACAAAGTTGAGTTAATGCTTTTAGAGTAGGAAGATTGAAGGCGTGTCTATCTGAATGTGACAAGGAGAAAATCTGAATGAAATTAGTTTACTTTTTTGGTGGTGGCATGGCTGATGGAAATGCTTCAATGAAATCTGAGCTTGGAGGAAAAGGGGCAAATTTAGCAGAAATGACGTTACTAAAGTTACCTGTTCCAGCTGGTTTTACCATTGCAACAAAAGTATGCTTAGATTACTTGCATGAAAACACTTCCTTTTCTCCCCAGTTAAAAGAACAAGTGCGTGAAGCTTTGGCCAAAACAGAGCAAATCATGGAAGCCAAATTTGCCGATCCCGTTAACCCCTTATCAGTTAGCGTTCGTTCAGGGGCAAGGGTATCTATGCCTGGAATGATGGATACTGTTCTCAATTTGGGTTTGAATCCACAGACAGTTGATGCTTTAGCAAAAAAGGCACAAAATCCGCGTTTTGCTTATGATTCTTACCGTCGGTTTATTCAAATGTACTCAAATGTCGTTAAAGAATTAGACACTCACTATATGGAAGATGCGCTTGAAAGCTATAAAAACGATCGCGGCTGTAAAGAAGATACGGAACTCTCAGTAGATGACTTAAAAGAAATATGTAATATTTTTAAACAAATTTATACTAAACATCTCCAACAGCAATTTCCTGAAGACCCTTATGAACAACTATGGTCAGCAATTACAGCTGTATTTAAAAGTTGGAATTGTACCAGGGCTAAAAAATATAGAGAAATTCATGCCATTCCAAATGACTGGGGAACTGCTGTAAATATTTGCGCTATGGTTTATGGCAATATGGGTGAGCAGTCTGGAACAGGTGTTTGTTTTACACGTGATCCTTCTACAGGAAATAATGTTTTCTATGGCGAATATTTATTAAATGCACAAGGAGAAGATGTCGTAGCTGGGATAAGAACGCCTAAGAATTTAAATTTACTAGAAAAAGAAATGCCACTAGTCTATGAACAACTTCTAGACGTACGAGAAAAGCTGGAAAAACATTATAGAGATGTACAGGATATCGAATTTACCATACAGGAAGGTAAACTATTCTTATTGCAGACACGTAATGCGAAACGCACAACACAAGCGGCTTTAAAAATTGCACTAGATCTTGCTAAAGAAGGAAAACTCTCCAGACAAGAAGCCCTTTTAAAAGTAAACCCACAAGATTTAGACAAGCTATTACACCCCACTTTAGATCCGAGGGCACACAAACAAGTCGTTGCCAAAGGTCTGCCTGCTTCGCCAGGAGCTGTAACAGGCAGAGCTGTTTTTTCTGCATTAGAAGCGGAGAGTTGGGCTGCACGTGGGGAACAAGTTATTTTAGTAAGAGATGAAACGTCACCAGAGGATATTGGAGGGATGTATGCTTCCCAAGGCTTTTTAACCGCAAGAGGTGGCATGACGTCCCATGCTGCGGTTGTGGCAAGACAAATGGGGAAGTGCTGTGTTGCAGGCTGCTCTTCTTTAAGTATTTCTCAGTTACATAAATCAGTACGGGTTGCTGGCATTGAAATTATGGAAGGTGATTGGATCACTCTTGATGGTTCTACTGGTGAAGTGATGCTTGGCAAAGTAGAAACAAAAAATGCAGAACTGAGTGAAGAATTTAATACTTTTATGGAGTGGGCAAAAGAATTTAGAACTATGAAAGTCCGTGCCAATGCAGATACCCCAAGAGATGCCGCTTTTGCGCGGAGTTTTGGTGCTGAAGGCATCGGTCTTTGTCGGACTGAACATATGTTTTTTGATGAAAATAGATTGCCGTTTGTGCGGCAAATGATTTTAGCAAAAAACAATCAAGAAAGAAAAGAAGCAATTGAAAAACTAAGAGCATTTCAAACAGAAGATTTTGTCAGCATTTTAAGTGCGATGGAAAATTTACCAGTTACCATTCGTTTATTGGATCCTCCATTACATGAGTTTCTCCCTCATACAGATAAAGACATGATGACCTTATCAAATCAATTAAATTTATCTGTCGACGATATCAAACAGCGGGTCAAAGCTTTGCATGAGGCTAATCCTATGCTTGGCCACCGTGGCTGTCGTCTTGGTATCTCCCATCCAGAAATTTATGAAATGCAAGTTAAAGCCATAGTCGATGCTGTCGAAGGGTGTAAATCTAAAGGTAAGAAAGTTATTCCAGAAATTATGATTCCTTTAGTTGGAATAGCACAAGAATTAGAATGGTTGCGTCACCGCTTGCAGAAAATAGCACCGCATTTTTCGTTTGGCACCATGATAGAAGTGCCCAGAGCTGCTTTAATTGCGGATAAAATTGCTGCTCATGCCGACTTTTTTAGTTTTGGTACTAATGATTTAACGCAAACAACATATGGTTTTAGTAGAGACGATTCGGCTCCTTTTTTAAGGGTCTATAAACAAGAAGGGATTTTAACTGAAGATCCTTTTGCAGTATTAGATCAAGATGGGGTTGGAAAACTTGTGCAATTGGCTTGTGAGCTTGGGAAAAAGCAGAAACCCGAAATAAAATTGGGTATTTGTGGTGAGCATGGGGGGGAACCTGCCAGTGTTAAATTCTGCCATAAAGTGGGATTAAACTATGTAAGTTGTTCACCTTTTCGGATACCGATAGCAATGCTTTCTGCTGCGCAAGCAGCAATTGGGCAAGATCTACATAAAAATCCAGTATAAGTGTATACAGTACATTTAAATAATTGTTTTTTCACTTTATTTTAAGTGTTTCAGAGTCTTTTATTATAATTCTATCTTATTAATATTTATATTGTTTTTAATTCTTTGTTGTTTTAAGTCAATAAAAGTTAAAAACTATTTATGTCCTCCTAAGGAATATTTTTAAGTTGCTTGTTGTTTGTGATAACAAATTAACGGATGTTTGTTAGAGGTATCCATTTCATGATTTATTAAAATTTAAGAGGTTTTTAATGGTTTCCGCTGTGAAATACTCTCAACCAAATCAGCATGATGTTATGCCTAATCAGCAGGGACATACTTTTGCGATTGGTGTGGTATCTACCCTATTTTTTCTATTTGGTTTCATTACTTGTCTTAATGATATTCTTGTTCCTCACTTAAAAGAGGTTTTCAATTTAACAAATACGGAAGCCTCCTTAGTTCAATCCACTTTTTTTGGTGCTTATTTTTTAATTTCTATGCCTGCGAGTAAGTTACTCTCAAAGTTAGGCTATAAATTAAGTTTTATTATTGGTCTTGGGCTAGTGACTTTGGGTTGCTTATCTTTCTTTATTTCTGCTGATGTCACTATTTATGCTTTCTTTTTATGTGGTTTATTTATTTTAGCGAGCGGTGTTGTTATCTTGCAAGTCGCTGCCAATCCATATTTAACCATATTGGGAGGACCAGAAAAGGCTTCCAGCCGTTTGATCTTTGCCCAAGGGTTAAATTCTTTAGGGACAACTATTGCTCCTTTATTAGGCTCAAGAATTCTTTCAGATAAAAGCCCAGGAGAAATTGTAACAAAAACGCAAGCGCAGTTAATCGAACAAGCGCGTGCTGTTGAAATTCCTTATTTAGGACTTGCGTGCTTTGCTTTACTGATTGCAATCGCTTTAGCTTTTTATAAATTTCCTGCGAATAAACCAGCAAAAAGTTCATTAACTTTGGAAGAACAACAAAGTTTCCGTCTATTTGATCATCCGAATCTTGTCTTAGGTGTCATTGGTATATTTGTTTATGTGGGAGCCGAAGTTTCTATTGGTAGTATTATGGTAAACTTCATTTCTTCTCCTGATATTGGCAATATGAGCCACCAAAAAGCAGCTGAATTTTTGAGCTACTATTGGGGTGGAGCGATGATCGGACGTTTTATCGGTGCTTTTGTAACTACTAAGGTAAAACCGCATAAAGTCTTATTTGTACATGCTATTGCAGCGGCCTCGCTTGTTGCTATGACTGTTTTTATGTCTGGCTCTGTAGCTCTATACAGTATTCTTGCTGTTGGTTTATTTAACTCAATTATGTTCCCAACTATCTTTGTATTGTGTACACAAAACTTAGGTAAATACATGGAAAATGCTTCTGGTATGATATGTGTTGCTATTGTTGGTGGCGCTATCATTCCTCCACTTCAAGCATATACGGTTGATAATTTAAATATTCATATCAGCTATATTGTTCCTCTCTTGTGTTATCTTTATATTGCTTTCTTTGCTTTAAAAGTGAAGTCAAAAGTATAATAAGAAGCTCAAAGTATAAAAAAGTGTCCACAAAAAAGTGGGCATTTTTTTACTACCTGCAAAAGTATGTTTCTATCCAAAACTTTAGCAAAAATGACTATATTATATCAGACTTCTTATATTGATAATGGTTATCATCAATGCTACTTTTCAAAAGAAAACTCTAACAAAAAGTTGGTGTTTTCTTTTTTTTGAATTTTATTAAAAAGTTACGGAGCACTCAGATGTTTCCATGCACATCTTTTCGGAAGATTCCCCTCAACCCCAATGAAGAAATAAATGATCTAAATACAATTTCTATTTTTCCTTTATCACAATTGCAAAAAGGAGAACGTGCTGAAGTTGTAAAAGTTTCTGAAGAGCATTTGGGACAAGAAAACACATTACCAAAAGGTGAGTTAGAACGAAGACTCCTTGAAATCGGATTTGTGGAAGGAACCGAGGTTTCTATTCAACATGAAGGATTTATTGGAAAAGATCCTATTGCTGTCTTAATTCGTGTGTGCTCACTTGTTGCGATTCGCAGAAAAGAAGCCAAAGCCATTTTAGTAAGAAAGCTATCCTAATATGTCATCTCATTCTTTAACTTCTCCTCGTATTGCTTTAGTGGGTAATCCCAATTGTGGAAAAACGGCTTTGTTTAATGCTTTGACGGGGGGGCGGCAAAAGGTTGCAAATTATTCTGGTGTGAACGTTGAGCGGAAAGAAGGTGTTTTTATAGCACCCCAGGGTAAAAAAATAAGAATTTTAGATTTACCTGGTACTTATAGCCTTCGGGCGCGGAGTCCTGATGAAGCTGTGACCAGAGATGTCATTTTGGGGAAAGTGATTGATGAGGCCATTCCCGATGCTATTGTTTGTGTCGCCGATGCGACGAATTTACATTTAGGATTACGACTTGTTTTAGAATTAAAAAAAATAGGAAAACCTATCGTTCTAGCTTTAAATATGATGGATGTTGCTCAAAAACGGGGGTATGGAATAGATATCTCTATTCTTTCTAAAGAACTCGGAGTGCCAGTTATTCCAACAGTTGCAACTAAGAAAAATGGTATTACCAATCTCGTTAATGCTGTGGAACACGAGTTAGAAAAATATAAATCTATGCAAATGAGTCAAGTTCAGTGGCAAGAACCAGTGGCTCACGAAGTGCGTGCTTACCATAGAGAAGTTGAACGTATTTTGTGTGAAGCACATAGAAAACAAGGTGTGGTTTCAAAATGGACTATGAAACTAGATGCTCTATTGTTGCATCCAGTTTGGGGAATTTTGTCGTTACTTCTTATTTTATTTATCGTATTTCAGGCTGTCTTTATTTTGCCTGAGTATCCAAAGGAATTGATTGAAGCAGGTATGGCGGCGTTGCAACATTGGGTCAGCGCTACATTTCCTGCAGGTGTTTTACAGAGTTTAGTTAATGACGGGCTTATAGCTGGTGTTGGTGGTGTTCTTGTTTTTATTCCGCAAATTATTTCACTATTTTTCTTTATTTTACTTCTTGAAGATTCTGGTTATATGGCACGAGCGGCTTTTTTAATGGATAAACTAATGGGTGGTGTTGGTTTGCATGGCAAAGCATTTATTCCCCTATTATCTAGTTTTGCCTGCGCTATTCCTGGGATTATGGCAGCTAGAACCATTGAAAATAAAAACGATCGTTTTATAACAATTTTAATTGCACCGTTAATGACCTGTTCAGCACGACTTCCTGTTTATACATTAATTATTGCAGCTTTTATCCCATCTGTAACATATATGGGATTTATTAATTTACAAGGTTTAGTGATGTTTGCATTGTATGCAATAGGAATATTAGCTGCTTTAATAGTTTCGTTTATTATTAAAAAATTCTTTTTAAAGGGCGAATTGCACCCCCTTATCTTAGAACTTCCTTCTTATAAATTACCTTGTTTAAAAAACATTCTATTTGGTTTACTTGAACGGGCTTTGGTTTTTATCAAACGAGCTGGAACTATTATTTTAGCTCTTACTATTGTTATTTGGTTTTTAAGCACTTATCCAACAGCCCCAGTAAATGCAACAGAACCAGCTATAGATTACTCGTTTGCAGGAATGTTAGGAAAGTTTTTTGCGCCGTTGTTTGCTCCCATTGGCTTTAATTGGCAAATTGTCATTGCCTTAATTCCTGGCATGGCTGCACGCGAAGTGGCGGTTGCTACATTAGGAACTGTGTATTCAATAAGTGCTAGTGGCGGTGGTGAAGAGCTTTTACAGCAAGGTCTTGCTTCTACAATTTCACAAGCTTGGGGGCTGCCTACGGCGTTCGCTTTTCTCACATGGTATATTTTTGCGCCACAATGTGCGTCAACCTTAGCTGTTACTAAAAGAGAAACCAATTCTTGGAAGTGGCCCGTTATAATGTTTACTTATTTAACAACTCTAGCTTATTTAGCCTCTTTTATAGTTTTTAATATTGCTAAATATTTATTAGGTTAAATATAGAATAAAGAGTATTTGGAGTTTAGTGTGTTTCAGCATATTATTGTTTTTATTATATTATTTATATCAGTAAGCTACTTGTTATATCATTGGAAATTTAAAAATATATTAATGGCAAAAAAACATAAACATATTACGAAATCAACAGATTGCGCTAAAGGCTGTTCTAATTGTTCCTTACCGAAAAAACCAAAAAAGATTACTTAAGTTTTTTTTTGAAATATCGAATTCACTTGTGGGACCTTCGTTTTAGCAACAAGTGAGGACTTATGCCTACAAAACATCAATATCATTTAGATAAAGATGTTTTTTTTATTTTACATCTAGATGATGATTTGCTTGAATTAAGAAGCTTTTCCCGAAATATACAAACAAATAAAAAAAATATTTCTTTCAATATTTTTTCATGTTTAACTGTTTTTGAGTTTAAAAAGATATTAAATGAACTAAAAATTTTGGATTTTGTTATTCTTGATATCAATTTATCAGAAAAAGAAGAATTAACTGGTTTATCATTGGTACATGAAATTAAAATTTTATTTCCAAATGCAATAACTTTGATGAGTTCCAATTTAGATGATCCAAATACTATTTTACAAAGTTTAAGGGCTGGTGCCGATGAATTTATTTCAAAAAAAATGCACAATCAAAATTTAGTAGAGAAACTTTTGCTCGTCAGAAAATCAATTTTTAATAAAAGAGGAATTTTTTCAGGAACTAAAAAAGAAGAAAATTTAATTAAAAAATATTCTGGTGAAACAATAAAAAAAATCAGCCGTCGGATTCCACAAATCGTAGCATCTGCCATCACTTCAGTTTATGTTGAAGGAGAGTCAGGAACAGGTAAAGAGGTCGTTGCAGAGTTATTTGAAGACTTCACAAAAAACACTCCTTTTGTAAAAATGAATTGTGGAAGTATTGCAACAAATTTAATTGAAAGTGAGCTATTTGGTTATGCGAAAGGTGCTTTTACAGGGGCTTCTAATCATAAAATAGGTTTACTGGAAGCGGCTTCTGGTGGATGGCTTTTTTTAGATGAGGTCGCAAGTTTATCGGAAAGTGCACAAATAGCATTGTTAAGAGCGATAGAAAATCAGGAAGTCATTCGTATTGGGGAATCAACACCTCGCAAAATTAGTGTTCGGTTTATTGCTGCATCAAATGTTTCTTTACTGGAAAAAGTGCAAATGGGAAGTTTTCGCAATGACTTATGGCAAAGGCTGTGTGAAACGGAAATTATTTTAAAACCTTTACGAGACAGAAAACATGAAATTCCAGATCTCATTCAATTTTTTTGTAAAACAATGAAAGGCGGGCCTTATAAAATTGAAGAAACAGCATTAAATGTGTTATGCCAATTGCCATGGCAAGAAGGAAATGTGCGTGAATTAAGAAACTGTTTAAGAGCAATGACTGAACATCAAACAAATAAAATTCTTACACCTTTAGGGATTCCAGAACGAATTTTATTAAAAAATAAAGAAGAGTTTTATACCTTTGAAAATAAATTAGATAATTATGTTTACATTCCTTTGTTTGATCAAGTTGGGAATTTTTATACATATGAACAGTTAGAAGAAATATTATTTGATAATTTGGTTAAATTTTTATATGAAAAAGAAAAAATAAATATTAGTGAATTATCCAAAAAAATAGGCTTAGCAAGAAGTACTGTGCAAATAAAAATAAAAAAAATGAAAAAAGAAATTTAGTTGTTATTTTACCTGAGATTAAGTTTAATTATTGTCATAGTAATTTGTTGCTTCAAATAATGTTTTATTTATTAAATTTTCTTCTGAGTATACTGAATATAAAAGTTCAACTAGTATAGGTATGAATTTTGATGACATTTTAATTTTATTTTTTTTAAATAAAATTCTGGAATTATTTGAAAATATTTTATCACCTATGCTGGACAAACTTTCTTTTATTTCTTTTAATACCTTAAATTTTTGATCGGCATTATATACATTTATAGAGTTATAGAGAATTAATAATTTTAAAACATTATTAAGTTCTTCTTGCAAAAGTTTTGTTTCAAATAAATTTGTCTTATAAGATTGTTCAATGAACTTTTCTATGGTATATATTTTATTTTTGGTTAATCTGTACTTTAAGTAATTATTGAAAATATTATTTGATATTGTTAAATTTTCTTGACGTTTGATATTAAAGGTGTGGTTTTGTTTTAATTCATTAAGCATTCGTTCTTTGTTTAAAATAGTCACTGTATAATCAATGGTTAAACTTAAAGCTTTATGTAAAGTATAACTATCAAAATATAATTCTTTAATATCTATTGCAGATATATCTGTTACTAATTCTTCGATAAATTTACTGACTTTTTCAATTTCTAGTACTTTATAAAATTCAAACATAGAGTGCCCACCTTCTAAATATAAAAGGGTAGAGCTAAAAAATCTAAAAAAGTTAATGAAAAATAAATTACTCTTAAAATCTTTTATAAAGTCGTTTAGCATGGGATATGCTGTTTGTTTCTTAAATGTTTGAAAATTTTTATCTGATATTAAGCAGTCTTTTGTCAGTATGGCTGTATATAAGCGTAGAATAGCTAATGTTGTTCCAGAAATGGAATTTGAAAAAATATTCACACCAGATTCAGCTATTTCTGTTGGAAAGTTTTTACTTTCAAAAGTAGGATAACTGACGTCAGGACATCTATTTGAAACATAATATTTTTCATTTTGTTTTCCCTCTGTATTCGTAATGCCAAGGACAATGTCATCATACAAAGGAGAGGGATCTTTTGAGCGCATTAAACCTGTTTTATTTGAATTGAAATGACTTTCAGATTGTTTTGTGAGAGGAATTTTTCCTTCTTTTCCGCGGAAAGCATTAGAAAACTTTTCTTTGCCATAACAATTCATAATTTCTCGACAAAGGAAATCGAGAGATTTATCGTACTCGAGTGAAAACCAAACAAAATCAAGCATTTTATTAATAATTTCTTTTTCCAGAGTAGAAAACTTATCTAAAATATGTGCAAACGTTTTGCTTTTCTCTTCCTTTTTATGTTTAAAATTTTCCATTTGGGTATCAAAACCCTTAGGAGCTTCCGTTTGCAATTTTACCTTAAATTCTTCAAATTTCTTGAAGAGCAGTTCTAATTTTTCAAGGAATGAGTTATCAGCAAGTAAAATCTTTAAATTGTGGTAACTTAAAGTCGTTTCAAAATAGTTTCTTGCAGGATCTTTTAAATTTTTAACAAAATCTAAAGTTAAGGTTGTATTTTGAAATTCATGGATAGAATTTATTTTATTTAATAATTTTTCTCGATTAAATCCATTATAAGGGAATCCATAAAATATTAAGTCTTTATAAAATTCATTTTCAGTATTATTACCTGAGTGTGCAATAATAAGAATGAGTGCCTGGAAATTTGTTAAATTATTATACATAAGAACACCTCATTGCAAAAATTTATTTTAATGAAATAATATAATTACAAGAAAAATATATTTTATTTGTAATTTTATTTTATATTGCAAAAAATATTTTATTCGTCAATATTAATTTTTAATTTAGTTGTTAAGTTATATAAAAAAATTTTCTTAACAACTAGTTAAAATATTTAGGTAATATTTCGTTTGTAATAAAGATTAGTAAATTAAAAAAGAAAAGTATATGATATTTCTATATTAAAAATTAAGAAAGTGATTATGAAAAAATTTAAGATTGTTTACAAAAGAAAAAATTTATTTACTAAGGTGATATTTGCTCAGGAAAAATGTCGTCATCTTCTTTTTCTGTCCACTTGCTTTGCGGTTTTATTTTTTATTCATGATATTATAAATGTCTTGCATATACTCACGATTATTAGCTCTTCTTTCGATAAGTGCTAAATGTAATTTTAAACTATCAAGAGTGTTATACGTAGCATTAATAACAACATCAGCCTGTTCATAAGCTTCTTTTCTTTTAATATATAAATCATTTACCAACAGTTGAACGTCTTCTAGCGTTTGGCAATGAGAAAAAAGAGGTCTTGTTTCTTTCTGTGCAAATATTCTTTTTGCTATTTCATTAAGTTCTAAATCTAACATAACAATGAGACCTAATTTTCTAGCAAAAGCAATAGATTCTGGTTTAAGTAAAGTACCACCACCCATAGCAATGACAAAATTATGTCGTCTTTCTAGTTTTAATAAAATTTTTTCTTCTAAACTTCTAAAACCTTCTTCACCTTCCTGAGCAAAAATTTGTTGGATTGTTTTTTTCGTTGTCGATTCAATAAAGGAATCAAAGTCCAAGAAAAACCTTTCACTATGTTGAGCATAAATTTTTCCAAACACAGTTTTTCCACTTGCTGGCATACCTGTAAGAATAATATTTCGAAATTTTTTAGCCCAATATTTTGTCATTTTTTACCTCTTGCTTAAATTCTTAATAATTAAGGATTGCTCAAGCAGACAAACATTTGTAGACTATATTTTAAGAAAAAGTAATATACTTTAAAATAAATTTTGTTAAAATTTTTTTTTCTTTTCTCCGAAAGGGTAAAGTATGAATATGAAGTCTGTTTTGGCATTTTTATCAGGTGGTTCACTTTTTTTTATGTCTCATTCTTATTCTGCAGAAGGTCATCATTGGCAATATATTGGCGAAGGTGGACCTGCAGAATGGGGAAAACTGGCACCTGAAAATAAACCTTGTACTGTAGGGAAAAGACAGTCACCTATAGATATAAATAATTCCAATGTAAAAGAAAATAAATCTTTACCAAATTTAATGTTTTCATATATTGCGGCTCCTCTTAAAATATTAAATAATGGACACACTATTCAAATGAATTACCCCAAAGGGAGTAAACTTTCTATCGGTCCTGCAACTTATGATCTCTTACAATTTCATTTTCATACACCTAGTGAACATGCTTTTAATGGTAAAAGGACAGAATTAGAAGTCCATTTTGTGAATAAAAATTCTGATGGCAGTCTTGCAGTTGTTGGCGTTTTAATGAAAAAAGGTAAGAAAAATTCTGCTTTAGAAACTTTTTTTAATAAAATGCCTGCGGCTGCTGGTAAAGAAGATACTATTGAAAATGCAACACTTAATCCCAATGAAATGCTTCCAAAAGATAAAGATTATTACACTTATCTCGGTTCTTTAACCACTCCTCCTTGTTCAGAAATAGTTACTTGGTATGTTATTAAAGATAAAATTGAAGTTTCTATTGAACAGATTAAGAAATTTCAAAAATTATTTCCAATGAATGCTCGTCCGTTACAGTCCCTTTCATCTCGCGTGGTAGAGGAAAAAGATTAATCATGACAGATGGTTATTTTGTTGGAATAGATGGTGGTGGTAGCAAAACTCATATTAAAATTGTGACTACAGAAGGAAAAATGCTTGCTGAAGCTTATTCTGGACCAGCAAATATACGATTATCTGTCGATATTGCCATTCAATCAATTGCCGATGCTTTCTCTAAAGCTATTAAATTAGCAAATATTTCGCAAAATAAATTAAATAATATGTATGCTGGATTTGGACTTGCTGGTTATGAAATTCAAACAGCGCGAGAAGAATTTTTAAAAAAAGTAAAACAATTAAATTTTTCTCAATTCGTTATTCAATCCGATGCCTATGTCGCTTGTTTAGGTGCTCATAACGGGTACAGTGGGAGTGTCATTATTGTCGGGACAGGAGTCGTGGGGCTGAGTATTTATGAAAAAGGGAAAATACAAGTTGGGGGATGGGGATTTCCCCATGGAGATGAAGGCGGTGCTGCTTGGTTAGGACTGGAAACAACAAGAGAGCTGTTACAGTTTTGTGATGGGCGTGCCAGTGCATCGCCTCTATTATTGTATTTAAAGAAAAAGTTTGGCAATAAAGTTGAAAATGTGACTGAATGGGCTTGTTATGCAAATGCAAGTCAGTTTGCTGAACTTGCTAGAGATGTCTTTAATTATGCCAAAAAAAATGATGAATTTGCGATAATGCTGTTAAAAAAATCAGCCAAAGAAGTTGAAAAAATTTATAATGCTTTAAATATAAAACTAAATAGCAAAACAAAAATGCCATTTGCGATGGTAGGTGGCGTTGCCCCCTTTATCTTTGACTATTTAAAACCAACCATAAAAAAACGCTTTCATAAACCGCAAGGCGATGCGTGCGACGGTGCTATTCTTATGATAAGAAAGCATATCAATCAGAATAAATAAATTGATTGATAAACAGAGGTTGTGCCAAATGTTGTGTATTGATAATGCATTGTTGTTTGATGGCGAATTATTCAGAAAAAATAAAAAAATTTATATTTTAGATAATAAAATTATTGATATTTCAAATAAAAATAAAAAAAATGTCACTAAAAATATTGATGCCGCTGGAAACATTGTTTGCCCTGGATTTATTGATATTCAGGTAAACGGTGGTGGTGGAGTCTTCTTAAATGAAAATCACTCATTGGTAGACATAAAAAAAGTGAGTCTCACTCATGCTCAATTTGGTACGACTTCTCTTTTACCAACATTTATCACAGATCATAAAAATAAAATTTCAAAATTTATTGCAGCTATAAATCATGCTATGGCAGAGAAAGTTCCTGGAATTATAGGAATACATTTTGAAGGCCCTTTTATTAATCAAGAAAAAAAAAGGAATTCACTCAGCTGTCTATATAAGAAGTCCTGAAAAAAGTGATTTTGACGAATTTGCCAAAATGAAGCAAGGTGTAAAACTTGTAACTTTAGCACCAGAATTAATTGCGGCAGATAATATGGCAAAATTTAAGCAAAATAACTTTATTATTTTTGCAGGACATTCACAAGCTTCTTTTGCACAAATGAACCAAGGTTTTAAACAAGGTATACAAGGAATTACACATTTATTTAATGCTTGTAGTCAGCTTGGCAGCCGTGAACCAGGTATTATTGGTGCTTTTTTATTGAATGATACTAGCTGGGCAGGTATTATTGCCGATGGTTATCATGTTTCTTTTGCGACAATAAAAATTGCGCTTAAAGTAAAAGATTCATCTAAATTTATCTTAGTTTCTGATGCTATGTCGCCTGTTGGGACGAATGAAAAATCTTTTAAAATATATGATCAAGAAATTTTTGTTGAAGCTGATAAATATCAAGATGCTTCTGGTACGTTAGCAGGGTCTGCACTGACAGTTCATAAAGGATTTCAAAATATTTTAAAACACAAATTAGTTTCTCTTGAAGAATCTTTGAAAATGACTTCAACAAATGTGGCTAAATGTTTAGGAATTGATCAAGAAAATACCTTTTATGCAAAAGGCAGAATTCTACCGCAGTATGATGCTGATGTAGTCATTCTGGATAAAAATAACTTTAATATTCTTAAAGTTATCCAACAAGGAAAATTAATAAAATAAATATATAGGAGTTAAAAAGTGCAAATTAAAGTATTTTGGTATGGGAAAGAATACCCAGAAGATTGGGACTTTTATGCTGAATGTGCTGAAGGAAATAATATTGATATTTCTATAAAAAATGACTCCTCATACCCTAAAAAAGCTCCTAACCCTAAAGAAATGGTATTACAGGGAATGGCTGCCTGTACTGCGGTTGATATTGTCAGTACCTTAAAAAAAATGCGGCAGCCTTTAACATCGCTGAGTGTTGCATGTGAAGCACAACAGACAACAAATCATCCTAAAATTTTTAAGGAATGCCAACTAATATATCGTGTTGGCGGAAAAAACTTAGACATAGAAAAAGTCATACAAAGTATATTTTTAAGTTATACAAAATATTGTGGTGTTCATGCCATAGTGGAAAAATCTGGGTGCCATATTTTTCCTCAGGTTTTTATTAATGACAACCAAGTTGATCTTTGGGATCCAAATAATAGTATTCAAGAAAAATTAAAATATTGGGTTCAAGAAACAGGGCAGACTCAAACTAAAGGTGTGGCTCTGGTTGTAGGAACTTCAAAAGGCATTGGCAAAGAATTGGTATTAAAGTTGGCACATGAAGGCTATGCTGTTATTCCTGTAGGGCGGACTAAAACGCAATTTGCGAATAAATTTATTTTTGATTCTTTATATTTAGATATTACAAAACCTTATACTTCTAATTATATAAAGGAATTATTGGCTAAAAATAATATAAAATTAAGTCTATTGGTGCAAAATGCAGGTATATCTTCAGTTATAAATGCGGAAGACGACTTAAACACCTTGCAACTGACAATGGATGAATTACGTTACGTTTATGAAACAAATGCATTTGGGCTTATTGAATCAACTAATATTTTTATTCCAGTATTAACAAATAATGCTACAATAATTTTGCAATCCAGTACTATGGGATTAAAAGAAAGAGATTCCTTTTTGAATGCCTCTTATCGCATGTCAAAAAGAACGGTGATTCAATATGCTAAACAAGCAGCTCTACAATTTGCTTCTGAAAATAAGGATATATCAATTTTAAGTATTCACCCTGGAAGTGTGAAAACTGATTTAAACCCCACAGGTAAAATTACGACTCAGGAATGTGTACAACATATCGTAAAAATACTAGCAGATAATTTTAAAGCAACTTTAAAAAAACATAATGGTGCATTTTGGATTTATCAACCAGAAAAAAATATTTGGGAAATAAAAGAATAATATGCAATTAGGAAATGCATAAAGGAGTAAATAATGAAATCGGCTGGTTTATTAATTACTGGAAATGAAGTGTTATCAGCAAAAACGAAAGATACAAATGGACCATTTATGGGAATGCATTTGCGCAAAATTGGAATGGCTGTTACTGCTTCAATGATGTGTGGTGATCAAGAATCAGATCTTTTAGATTGTTTAAATTATTTGGCAAAAAAATCAGATATTATTTTAATGACAGGTGGCCTTGGCCCTACTTCTGATGATTTAACAGCTCAAGTTGTAGCTAAATTTTTTGGAGTTTCAACCGTTTTTAATCAGGAAGCATGGCATTCTTGTAGTGATTTTTTTATTAAAGCGGGAAGAAAAGAAATTCCAGAGAGTAATAAAAAACAAGCTTATTTACCTGTTGGGTGTGAATTATTACCAAATGAACTAGGTACTGCGGTTGGTTTTTCCGTTACAGGTGAAATTAATGGTAAAATTGTAAAAGTATATAGTATGCCAGGTGTTCCTTATGAAATGGAAAAAATGTTTTTAGATTCAGTTCTTCCTGTATTGGAGGATAGGTCTTTTTTTCCAGTAACAAAGTATTGGCAAGTCTTTTTTATGGGTGAATCATTTATGCAAAATGCAATAAATGATGCAGAGAAAGATTTGTTAAGTAAATTTCCAAATTCTACAGTATCCTATCAGGCACATCCTTATTATGTTTCTTATTCTGTAACTTTATTTGCAGATTCACAGAACAAAAAAGAACAATATGAAAAATATTTATCATACGAGTTTAATATTCAAGTGGAAAAAGCCTTTAAAAAACATATTTTATACTCAGAGGACAAAAAAGTTTCTCCTTATATTTATCAAAAATTAAAGGAAAAAAATTTATCACTATCATATGTTGAAATGAGTAATGGAGGTTATATTGGAAAAGAGTTTTCAAGTTTTACCAATGATTTTTCGGTATTTAAAGGAGGAGTCTCTAATCCTTCGGATATTTTTTTACAAAATTCTTTTTTCATTCCTAAAAATAAAAGTGAAAATAAATTTTCAGAACCCGATTATTTTATTACAACTATAGCATTAAGTGTTTTAAAAAAAACACAATCTGATATTTGTATTTCTGAATTTGGCATACCTAAAGAATTACATGCAGAAAATATAAATGATCTCGCCTGCTATTTTTTTAATATTTCAATTGTAAAAGAAAAATTAAAAGATCCTCATACAGTTGAAAAAGAATTATCAAATTATGGCTGGAAATTATTTGACATTAGTAGTCATACAGAAACTTATAATTTTAGTTGTTCAATTAAGAATAATTTGCGTCACTCAAGAGAAATTCAACAAGCAAGAGCAACTCTTTTTTTATTATGCTCGTTAGTAAAAATTTTAACTTATTAGTATGACCAGTGAAAATAGCTTTCCTCATTCCACTTATTTATAACAAATTGCTGGCATCCACCCATCCAAAGATAATTTTTATGACTACCAGTGCATAAATTTTTCTCGGCATTTGCCATATCGTAACTCTGAGAGTTATGTGTTACGTTTTGAAAATTAAAAATGTGATTTACATGGAGAAGTGAAAATATTTTAAATTCATTTGGATTGTTTGTCTTACCTTTCACCAAATAAAATTGTTCATCTGCTATTACTGTAGAATGACATTGTTTAATTTCAAGATATGTATAGCTATTTTTTATTTCATCAATAGTTTTATTCTGGAAGAGGTAGCCATCTTTTTTATTTAAACAGAGCGGTAAATTGTAATTAACATTTAAAGTATTATATCCTACTATTCTCATAGAACTAGAATCATAACGAAATTTATATTCAGAATAAGAAAATAACGCAGCAAATTTTTGATCATCAGGAGCTACAAAATTTGTACCAGATGCTAATTTAAAGTAATCATAATCAATTGAACTTATTTTTGCTTTTCCATGATAACTTGGTTTAAATCTTAATTTTAAGCTATATTCATCTTCATAATATTCATTGCAGTTTGCGACAAATAAATTTCCCCAATGAAAGTGCGAATTTTTCATTCTTAAACATATGTTTGAGTTTTTTAATTTAAGATTAGCGTTGTGAAAAATATTATTAGAATTTACGTAATCTGAAATGAAATCTAAATCCCACTTTTGATACATTTGTAATTCATTGCTACAGGGACGAAAACCAATTTGTTGCCAAGAAGCAGATTCCACTGCCGATGCAGTTAAACATAATGGCAACGATTCTCTATGACCATCAGTAGTTAATATTTGTCCTGACTCTGTTAAATAAAAATTAACTCTTTCTTGTGTTTGCACAACTTTATAATTAGCAGAATATAAGTTTAATCCAGCAACATCTGTGAGTAAGAAATTATCATAATTTGAATTTGCAATATATATATTCCAATTAACGGGAGTGCTAGAGAATTCTTCATACTGTGGCGTTATTATAACGCTGTTGTTTTCTTGCTCGCTACTCGCCATTGCTTCATAAGTATATAACATTGTTGCTTCTGTTTGAATGTTTTCTCTACAAGCTTTATTTATGGCTTTTTGCGCATTAAGAACTTTACCATTTGTAATTTCTTCATATAAGTGCGGGTATTCATCTGCTGCTTCTATTAATATTTTTTTTACTTCGCTAGCTGTTGAATGTGGTCTACAGTTTTTAATTGTAGCAACAACTCCTGTTACGATAGCGGCGGCTTCAGATGTGCCATTAGCATATTGAATTTGCTGCTCAGGATTTAAAAAGGGGATATTAAAACCTGGCGCACCAAGGTCAACTCTACCTTTACCATAGCGAGAACCAGAAGTTCTGGTTTGATATCTAGCTGGTTGGTTATTTTCATAGTTTATACTTGAAACTCTGATTACAGGATCATATTCAATATTTTCTTTTTTCTTTGGTTTATATGCTGCTGGCCAATATTGGTCATCAGGTAATGTTTCGTTAATATTTCTTCCATCATTGCCAACTGA
>CAYSZE010000175.1:0-17636 GCA_964435255.1 uncultured Oligoflexia bacterium | reverse complement strand
TATGCTGCGCACTTGCTCCTTCAGTGCCAGAATGGACTAAATATAAAAAGGCAGGATAAAATCCTACTCCTTGTATGGCATAAATTAATTTTTGTGATAGCCCAGAACTTTCCATTGCTGTAGCCAAGTCATCTGCTCCGTCAATAACAAAGGCTTTTTGCGAATGGAAAGGTGAAAGCGTTGAGACATTTTTAAAATTTTTATTACGGAGTATTCTAAATATTTTTGTAATATTATCTGTATTTTGTATATGATAACCATTTTTTACAGCCGCTTCTAATGAACCCAAATCTTTAAAAAACATTTTCTCTGTAAGCCAGTGAGCAGTGAGTTCAAAGGTATATTGATGATGCCCTAGTAGTGGTTTTATTTGCACTTGATATTCTTTTTCAAAGTTCTGTATTCGTGTTGCTTTTAGATGGTTATAAACATCAATTTGGAGTTTTTGATGCAAATGTGTAAGAGTATTAAATTCAATGGGTTCTGGGTATAAAGTAGATGTGATACGATAATGTGGTTCGATTTTTTTTCTCTGCATAGGTGAACTTGAATGAATAATTTCTATTTTAACAGCAAATAGTTTTAGTGATGTCTCAATATAATTAATGATATCATCTACATTTTTTAATTCTTCATAAGGAATTTCTAAGTTTTTTATATTATCATATGCGGAATTTATTAGGCTAGAAAGAGAAGATTGTTCTTTTGTTTTATTTTTGTGTTCTAAAGATCTCGCTGTAGATGAAAAAGAATTATAAAATTGATTGTGTTCTAATTTTTTGTTTAAGTCATTCTGACTTTTTTGTGCACAACCATATTGGAAAGCTAGTGCGCTTAAAGTACATAGCGTACTAATTTCTTTAAAATACATTGTATTGCCTTTTTGTATGTAATTATAGTGTTTTATAAAGATATTGATAATCATTATCAATAATATTTTTTTGAATTAGATTACTTTTTATAAAAAGGCAAGTTTTGATTTTATGTGTAACCAAAAAATTTGTAAAATATTTAGTAAATACAATTTTATTATATAGTTAATAAAAATTATTTGATCAAGATTAAATACATTCTTGTTTTAAAATGAATAGGTACTCAGGTTACAGTTTTAATTAAATGTTTTAATTAAAACTGTATTAAAATAGAAAGATAAAATACATTACATTACAGAGGAAAAAGCGTTTATAATCAAATCATAAGCATGTTTATCCATTGCCTCAAAGCCATCTCTGACCATAATGCTTTGTCCTGGTTCAAGATAAGCCATAACATCTTCCCATAATATGGCACCAGGTACGGCAACTTCATTTTCATCAAAATTTGAAAAAGTTTGGCCTGTTTTAAGTTTATATGAAGCATCGAATTTACTTGGTAATAAATAGCCACCTTCAATATAGACGGCATAAATAACTCTGTTTCCTCCTCCCCAACTTCTAGCTAAATTTATATTTGTTGTTGTAGAAATAAAACCTTTATAATTATATTCATTGTGTACATGCGCCGACAAATTTAAAATACTTTGTAGCCACCAGTTCAAGCTATCAGAAGTGGATAAAATACTAGTACTACTTGTAGGAAATGAAGCTAAGATATTAAAATTATCAACTGAAGGATCAAAATCTTTTTTCATTGTATTTTTGTAGTTAATTAGCATTTGGTTTATTTTTTCGATATCACTTTTTCTGGTTGCAGTTGGAAAAAAACCGCCTATATCTTTAATCCCACAATTGGTGCCTATGGGATTGCCTGGATAAGTTATTTCAACTTCGTTGATCGGATTTTTTAATTTATAACCATTTTTCCATTCACTATCACAAGATGCCCATGGTATTACAGGCTCTCTTCTATCAGCTCTGAAAGTGTAGCCAATAACTCTTTCAACACTGAGTTGTTTATTTAAAACTTCTATACCTTTAGTACCCAATGAATTAAAAAAATCGTCGTAAGCAAATTTTTTAGAGTGACCAATAGCTAAAACACTTTCAATGACTTTATCTGCGCTTACAGGAGTTGTAACTGATTTTTTTGATACTTTACTAAATGTAGTTTTTAGTTTTTCTAATGCTTTTAAAGCTTGCGTTTTTTCTTTGCCAACACCGCTAATATTAAAAGAGTATTGCATTTTATTTGAATCTATTGAGTAGTCTATAACTATATCACCAGTTTCAGGCCTTGGAGAAGTAGGTTGAAACGTTACAGAGAAAACGCAACGTTTATTTTTTTCCAAGCTAAATGAGCATGGTGAATCTGTTCCTAGTTTTGTACTAGCTGAAGAAATTCCTGGGAATGGTAATTCAAATTTAAAATTGTTATTTGTAAACTTAATGTCAGTAATTTTTACGGTTTTAGCAGATTTATTTTCTAAAATAAAATTAAATTTTGCTTTATTTAAAACATAAATTTCCCCAAATTTTCCATTAGAATTAGTAATTTCTATTTGACTTTGATTAGCGCTGTTTTTTATTCCTTGTTCTGTAGAACCACCTTTTTTTGAACAACTGTAAAATAATATTAATATAATTAATGATTTTTTACTGAATCCCATAAAATTTGCTCCACTAAACTATAAATTACTCTTTATTATCGTTTGAAATAATGAAATAATTTATAATTAATTTAGGTTATTAAATTTTATTGTTTACAGAATAAAAGTAAGTATTTTTAAATATAATGCCACATTTTTCAATATTGAAATAATTTTTAAATTTTTCAGTTAATTGCTTATTAATAAGTTGAGTTGAAAAATTGCTATTACTAATTTTAGTCCGACTGAGCAGAATTCCTATTGATTAATCAAGAGGATAAATGCGTACTTAAGGGCAGATGGTACGTTAATTTTCAATGTGAAGTTATAGATAAAAGACCACATGGTAAAAGAAAGATTGGAATTGAACTTGGCTTAAAAGATAAAGCGATAAGCTCTGATGGAATAAAATATGATAGGGAAAACCTCACAAAAAAATATGAAGTAAGACTAACAAAATATCAAAGAGCACATAAGAAAAAACAAGTCAAAAATCTTCATGCAAGAATTAAAAATAAAAGAAAAAATTTTTCTCATAAAGTTTCAAATGAGATTTGTAATACTTTTGAAATAGTAATTGTTGGTGATGTATCAGCCTCAAATCTAGCTAAAACAAGAATGGCGAAATCAGTTCTTGATGCAGGATGGAGCCAATTAACAACCATGTTACATTATAAAGCCATAAGGCATGGCATAGTTTTAAAAAAAAGTATCTGAGAAATGGTCAATGCAGACTTGCTCTTACTGTGGAGTAATCCCTGAAAGTGCGCCGAAAGGTATATCTGCGCTTGGCGTAAGAAATTGAAAATGCTCAGAATGCAAAGCAATTCAAGATAGAGATGTCAATACTGCTCGCAATATTTTTAATTTCAGCGCAGGACGTTGCGCTCCTACGGGAAGCGTCACACTAAAGTGAGATGAGGACGTCACTTATCAGAAAAGAAGATGAACGGAAGCGTTTAAGTGTTTAAATAGAAAGAGTATTAAATATTTTTTTTGTTATTTATAAAAAAAAATAATAAAAACAAAAATATAAATAAAATGAAAGAATATACTGTAAAATTCACTTAAGAATAATTTAAGGTAACAGTCTGAAAATATGGTATAATATTAAATATTATAAATATAACAATATAATAATATTAAAAAATAAAAATCAATCATAAGTTTCTGACAGATAAGAATTAAATTTATAGATAACTCTCTGTCTATTCGGATTAGAGGTTATTTAATGGATAATTTGGAAAAAATAGAAAAAATAAACTATGCTATATCTTTAATTTTACAAAGCAATGATCAAGTTGATGAATGTTCTTATGATTTTCATCCAATTTATTTATTAGAAAAGATAAGTGAAAATTTATATGCACTTTTAAATGAACTAAACCATGAAAAAGAAATAAATTATGACAATGTTATCAAAATAGTAAAAGAATCATTGTCGAATTTTATGTATATTTTAAACTGGATATATAACGAAATCGAAGAAGATAAAAATGAGTGCAATAGAAATAGCAATGATGAAAATAAAATAGTGTCAATAAAAATAAAAAAGGAATGAAAATAAATGTTATGTGAATCTGTTAATAGTGAAAATTTTTTTAGATAAATTGATGAAACCAGTTAAATGTTTCAATGAGTGTTATATTTGCATCTCTTGGCTTCCAATTTAATTCATTATTTGCTTTCTCTGTAGATACATGTTGAAATTTATTGAGAAAATTTTTTATTATTGGCAATGATAAAACTCTTTCTTTTTTGGTTATTTTATTATTAATCCAGTCCAAATAATTTAGAAAATAGACACTCCACATTGGCAATAGAAGTTGGGGTACTTTTACGTTTAAATTTAAATAAGATATTTTTTGAAACAGTTCTTTAAAGTTAAAATAGTCACCGGCAATTAAATACCTCCCTTGCGCTTTTTCTGAAAGAAAAGCATTAATATGTGCTTTAGCAACATCTCGGACATCGACAATGTGGCACCCGCCATTTGGTACTGAAAAATACTTGTGCTGGTACATTTTATGATAAAGATTGAGTGAAGGTGTTACTTTATAAAAATGCGGTCCAATGATTGTAGGCGGTAAAATGCTAATCATATTTATATTTTGTTTTGACGAATATTCCAAAGCCCATTTTTCTGCTTCAATTTTTGCTTTTAATAAAGGAAAGTCAGATTCATTATTCCAATCAGTTTCCGTCAGAGGATGTTCTCGGCTTGAATTCATACCGCAAGCAGAACAACTTGAAGTAAAGATTATTTTTCTGATATTTTTATCTTTTGCGCATTTAAAAATATTTTGCGTTCCTAATAATATGGGATCAACAATATCTCGTTTTACATTTTCACTCCAAAGTAAAACGGGTGCAGCAGTATGAAAAATGCCATCGACTCCTTCCATAGCATCCAGCAGTGATTGGGTGTCTAGTAATTCAGCAGTTACGATTTCAACACCTTTTAAGGTTTTTAAATGTTTTGTTTTTAAGGGGTCATGTTTATTTCGGACTGTAGCTCTGACCTGAAAACCATTTTCTATAAGTTGTTTTACCAAATTAAAACCAAGGTGACCATTTCCACCTGTCACTAATACCTTTTTCAAAACACCCTCCTTTTAAATTATGCTGCAAGTTTTCTATGAGAGAGCTCAAATAGTAAGACATCACCATATTGTTCCATATGGGTAACTATTAAATTTGCATACTGTACCCATAGTAAAAACTTTTCTTTGTCAATCTCTTCAGTTTGATAGCCTTTTTTTATCCAATTTTTGATTAAATTTTTTTTCCAAGGAGTTTCAGGAGTCAGTAGTATGGAACCTCGTATAATACCCTCTTGGCTTAAGCAGCGCGCAAGTTCTTGCATAGCTAATTTGCCAGAAGGGAAAGAATTAAATCCACCAAAACAAGATATGGCATTCAAACTAGAGTCTATAAAAGGAAGCTGCAAAACATCTCCACGAACAAAAGTTATTGGCTTATTGTGTAATTTATTTTTTGCTTTAGAAAGCATTTCCTCAGATATATCAATGGCAATAACTTCATTAGCACAGAGTTTTTTATTGCCAAATAAAGCAACTGAGCTTAATGAACCATCTCCTATTGCAATGTCAATCACTTCTTTGCGTTTTAAAAGAATGTTTCTAAAAAATTTGATGTGTTTTATTATATTTCCTCGCCAAATTATAATGTATACAAATAATGCAAAAGGAGCATAAAATTTAGAATAAATTTTATAAGCTTTTTCTGTGAAATTATTTACTGAGTTATTTGAAAAACATAAGTCAGTCCAATGTTTATTTTTACAATAATTTGTAAAACATTTATAGCACGCTATGCTTTCATTATCTTTGCTGTTTTCTAATAAATATTTGCAATTAGGACAATAAAATTTGATAAAAGTCATTGTTAAACCCCGTTATTTGCAGTTGAAATTCTATTTATTACAGGAGTTAATGTTTTGTTAATGTCTTTTTTCCACATATATCCATCAATGATATAATGCGATAAAGCAACAAAATAAATAAGAGTCATACCTATATGTTTAGGAGTTATTAAATAAAATAAAATCATTATTACCGAATAAATTAGAGCTATAGAAAAGTACTTTATCCATGCATTACGATGAACTAAATTTTGATGAAAAGGAAGTGATACTTTTGCGGCAATTAATTCTTTTGAACGATACTTTTCATATAACCAAACAAAACCAAAATATTGAATATTATGAAATATTGTCCCAATAGCTACAGCTAAAGGCATAGCAGAAACAGGTATAAAAAAATAAGGAACTATGTAAGTTAACATAGCAATAGTCATTAAAGATAGTTGCGGCCAAGGTATAAACTTTCCTTGTTTTTTGCGATCCCAAGTGACTTTTTTTAATGCTAATATACCTATTATAGTTGTAATTAAACAATATACATAAAATATATTTTTTGGAATAACTGGGTAAATTAAGTTATATTTTTCATTGATGGATAAAAAATATTGTACATTTTCATGAGTAAAGACCCAGATTAAAACGCCATAGAGTACTAACGGGAAAAATAAATTTAATACCTCTCTATCTGCAAAAATTGAATAATCTCCACTGCGTTTTGCTTGAATTGAGTCATAAATTTTACAGATACCATGATGTTGGCGATAAGCATGCCATAATGAGATATAGGATATAAAAGACAATATCCAATCATTTAAAGAAGTTCCTTCAGTAAATGGAAGAAGTAATACAATAATAAAACAAACGAGAGCTGCTGAATAAATCGGTTTCATATTATAATTTTTTCTTGATTCTCCAGGAAGAAGAGTAGCCCAGGTTAAATAATTATGCGGTATACCAAAAAATATTAAATAAAAATTATAAATTGGAAAAATAACAGCATCTCCCTTCCAGAGATAAAATCCAAGTAAAAATAAGCACAATATCCCTGATAAATGAAAAAAAGGAAGATCAAATTTAAGACTACTAAGCCAGAGACTATGATTTGCTTGAGAATTTGAGGTAAAATTAATTTTCATAGAATCAATCATAAAAAATAGTCCTTTTTTATTTGTTTAAATATATTAATTGCTTTTGTTAATTCAGCAGTTGTGTGTGTAGCCATCATACTTAAACGTAATCGTTGTTTATTTTTTGCTACAGCAGGGTATTCTATTGAGTTAATAAAAATTTGATTATTATTCAAAAATTTATTTATTTCACGGATATCATTTTTTGCTGGAATGAAAATTGGTAATATTGCAGATTCAGATTCTATATTATATCCAATATCTCTTAAATTGTTTTTAAGAAAATTTACGTTAGTAAATAAATTCTTACGTAATTGCGGTTCATTTTCTATGACTTCGATACCTGCTAATATGGCGGCTACAATTGGGGGAGGAAGATGCGCTGAAAACATATATGAACGGGCAAAATAACGCATGTACTGGATAATTTCGCGTTTTGCTATGACGAACCCTCCTGTCACCGCAAAAACTTTACTAAACGTCCCCATAGTAATTGGAACGTTATGCTCAACACCAAAATGTTCTGCTGTTCCTCTGCCATTCTTGCCAATAATTCCTGTGCCATGAGCATCGTCGACAACTAATGTTGCACCATAATAATCACAAAGTGATGCGATTTCTTTTAATTTGGATAAATTGCCATCCATTGAAAAAACACCTTCTGTTGCAACAAAAATATGCCCTTTAGCAATATTTGCGTAACGTTCTAAAAGGAGTTGTAGATGGGCAACGTTATTGTGTTTAAATCGAATGGTTTTAATTTTATTAAAGGGATCGTTATTTAAAAGAGTTATAGCATCATACAGACTCGCGTGACTTAATTCATCATAGATTAAGATATCTTCTCCACTGACTAATGCCTTTACCCAACCTAAATTAGCCTGATAACCGCTGCCAAATAGTAAAGCATCATATTCATTTGCCTGTGCTCCATATTTAAATTCACAAAGTTTTCGTTCAAGTTTTTTATGAAGTGAGGACATTCCATTAAGTAAAGGAGGGCCTCCCATACCAACACCATATTTTTCAGTGGCTTCAATGACTGCTTTTTTAATTTTAGGATGTGTTGATAATCCTAAATAGTTGTTTGAACCAAACATAATCATATTTTGCTTCGTTTTTGTTATGGGATCAAAAACTACAGAAGAATGCTGGCAAGGACTTGAAATTTCTCGACTATAAAGAGCTTTTCCCTCTTGCATTAAAGTTGTTAAAAATTCATTAAAAGGTGTTACTTTCTCAAAAAGTGTTTTCCCACTAGGCTTAATGAATTCAGCTAAAGAAAAATTTTCTGCATTATTAGCAGATAGAAATTTATTTTTTTCTATATCAAACATAATGACACCTCTTGCTAAAATATATTGTTAATTAAAACTACTTTTCATGATTAATTTTGCTGTTTTTTTTGCTTGTATAGTCAATTCATCAGGGTCTATTCCAAGCATTAAAATATTTTTTCTTACTTCTGTATTGTGAAAAGCATATTTACTCATGTTTAAATCTAGAATACAGATACTTAAAATTAATTTTATTGCTATTTTGTCAATAAAATTAAGTGATTTTGCTTTTTTCTCCTCTGTGAGAAGAATTTTAATTCCAGCAATGTGGCGTTCTTCATCTTGGGTAATTTGATCAATTAATTTACCTAATTCAGATAAATGATGTTGTTTTGATGATTTTCCTAATTTTTTATAAAACTGCACGCCATAAATTTCAAAAAATAAAAGAACTGATAAACCGTAGATTGGTTTTTTTTGAAATAAATTAGAAACATTTTTTAAAATAACACCATAAATAATTTTATCACAAATCGATTTTTTTATTTTTTTATATTTAAAAGTTTGGAGATTGTAATTAATAAGTTTGCTTGTATGAATGCTTTCATCGCTTTTTTGTGATTTAAGATAATTAAGTTTTTTTTCATTATTAGTAAAAGCAGCCATTATTTTTGTTATAATAATATCTTCAAGAGATTCTGTTGTTGAAACAGAGGCTAATAATTTTTTCCAACAATTTTTTAAATTTTCATCTAAATGAATAGTTTGATCACAATTTTCTAAAAAATCATATCTTTGAAAGGTCTTTTTTTGTTGTAATGAGAGTTTATTCAAGCTTGTCAGTGATATTTCTTGCAACATAAAATCTCTCCCTATGGAAATTTATTATCTTTTAAGTAACTTATAAGAGCTTTAAGTTTGTTTTTAATATTCTCTATACCCAAAGCTTTTTCATTGGCTAAAAACTGAGTTTTATTTAATGACAATACTTTTTTTATTTGTGAATTATCAATGGTATAGAAAAATTCATGTGCATTGTTCGACTGATCAAATTGGCCAATGACTTCTAAATTAGGAATAGCTTCTTTTGCTTGCTTTATAAATTTTGGAGAAATGGCGGCCATCAGTTCAAAATCACCATGTTCACTGATCCATATAAGGCTTTTAGGTAATTCATTTGCGATACAAAAATTGTTTGCAAGCGGATCGAGTGTTTGTTCATTCCAAAAAAGTCGAATACCAATTTTATTTATTTCACATAACTGCTTAACTGTGGTGAGAATACCATCACTTGTATCCATCACTGCATTGGCATATTTTTGTAAAATGTTACCTTCAGAAATTCTGGCATGTGGGCGGAAAAGTTTTTCTGAAAATGATCTATTAGAGTTATTTAATAAATAATCTAGACATAGAGCAGCTCCTCTTCCTGATTTTCCTGTGATACATAAAAAGTCATTGTGCTGAATACCTGTTCGCATTTTTGCAGGAACATCAGAAATTCCTAACCCAACACATGATATAACAGTGCTACTTGCATTGCCATTGTCACCTCCAAGTAGATAACAATTCTGAATTTTAAGAACTTCTTGAAATGATGCAGCAATAGCTTTTTGGAAATTCAGTTGTGTACCAAATTGCCAAATAGTTGATAACAAAACTCCTAAAGGTTTACATCCGCAAGCTGCAAGATCGGAAAGAGTGGCTTGTGCTGCAACCCATCCAATTGTTTCAGGTTCAGTATACATTTTTAAGGAAATTTCTTCTGCAATACTATCAATGGTTGTATAGAGAAATAAATTTTTATTCAACTGAATAATTTCACAATCTGACTCATTTAATTTATTTATCTGTATAGGATTTCGATTTGGATGTCCTAACCATGAAAGAAGTCCTTGTAATTCTTTATTATGTGTTTCATTGAACAGACTCATGGACATAACAGTAACCCTTTAGGTAAAATTTTAAATTTAGCATGCTTAAATTTTTTCAATTCTCCATCGATTTCTAAAATTGCACTATGTGTGGTTTTTATTTCTATTTCTTGGCATAAATTTTTTGAGAGTAATGGATTTGACAAAATATTTTCAGATAAAAAATCTTTTAAAATTTTAATTATACTAAGAATCAATTCTGTTTTTTTTGTAGAATCTGTTTTTAAAATGTAAATATTAAAAAAACCACTATCTGAATTTGTCTTATTTTCATATTTTAGATCACCTGCAAAATGTGGATTTTTTGTAACCCCAATATTAATTACTTTAAAATTTCTTTTAGTAATTCCATTGAATGTAATTTTTGTGGTTAATGGTTTAAATTTAAAAAGTTCTTTACCTATTGAAAAAAATATTGCTAAATTTGTAAATCTTTTTTTAAGAAAAGAAATAAATTTGTTTTTTTCATTAAATATAGCATTTGCTTCAGCAGTAAATCCAACACTTGCGTTAATAATAAGATACTCAGTTTTTAATTCATCTTTATTATTTGCATAAACTACTTCACCTAAGTCATGCGGAATAGCTTCAGTAAAATTCAATCTTATGGGTACATTTTTTATTGTTTGTTTAAAAGGTTTATGAAAATCGTTTGATGAACCAAGTCCAATGGCTCCTAATATAGGAGAATACAATCTGAACTTGTATAAAGCATTAACAGCAATATGTACTGTGCCATCTCCTCCAGCGGCAATAAAATATTTAATTCCTTTACTAATGCAAATTTTAACCCAAATTATTAACTTGTTTTCAAAATCATTTTCTAAATTGCTTATATCAATTTGTTCTTTTATTGCTATATTAAAAGAACTTTGGAGAACGTTTGAATCCAATATCTCTGTCCATATTTTTTTTATCATCCCACCTTTAGCATGTGAATTAAAAATAACTCCAACTTTTTGTTCTGTCTTTGAAGCTACTTTATTAGACATTTTAAGCAACCTCATTCAAATAAATAGAAAGTAAGTTATTTAATATTTCTTCAGGAGATTGTTCTCCTGAGATGTGGAACCAAGGTCCAAATTGAAATTCAATTTCTTTCCAAAGGTTTTTCTGCTGTGTTTGAAAACGTAAAAATTTCTCAGTACTACTTTTCCCTAAGCATTTTCCTTTTTCGTATTCTGAGATAAATTTTTTTCTTTTACAGGCAATTTCAGGGGATATATCTAAATAAAGAGTAAGATCGGGTGTTGGAAATGTTTTAGCTATATGGAAAAGAAAATCTCTAGGAACTCCTAAAGCAATTTCACTGACAGCATATTTATACCAATAGGAATCCATAATTATTATATTATTATTTTTTGCTTGAGCATTTTCTAAAGCTCTTTGTATCGCATGAAAAATAAATAAAGAGCGTGAAAGTCCTTGTAGATTTTTTAAATAATCTTGAGCATGGGTATGCGAAAGAAATAAATCTTCATAATTATCCCAGACGGATGTAATAGTAACTGAACGTTCATTTAGGTTTTGTGCAAAAAAATTTTGAATGTTGTGACACACTGTTGTTTTTCCTGCTCCATCGGGTCCTGTAACAACTACTAGCATTGTCTTTACCTTTCTAAATAAGATTTTAATTCTTGATAATTACCTTCTTGATATAAAAAATTTTTTTGTTCTCTAACTAAAAAGTGGTCTATAAATTTTTTATTTTTGAGAATAAATACTTTTAATCCAGATTGTGCTGCTAAACCATCTAATTCTGGTTTGTTACCGATCATAAGACATTCATTAGCTAATAAATTATTATTTAATAAAAATTCATCAAAAAACAATTTTGAGTGTTTAGAATATTTCATGTTTTTTGAATGCGAGTGATATTTAAAGGCAGTCGTGTCTAGTCCTATCCAAGAAAGACGTAGATTAACTATATCTGAAGTCCAAAATGGGTTAGTGGCTAAATATAAATTAAATTTATTTTTGCTCCATTCTATAAAATTTATAGCATCACAAATTATAGAAAAATATTTTTTTAGTTTTGGAAAATGAGTTTGGACAAACAAATTTAACAATACCTCACAGACATGAGGTTCTAAGGCCATTTCATTTGCAAAGGCACGAACTGCTTTATTGTAAATAAAATCACAACTATTGTCGTATCTCATAGTGTTTTTGCATACTTTTAAAGCAGAAAAAAATCTTATAGGATTTTTCTGGAATTTAGCCCAAAATATTGCTCGAATAAGAAAATCAATTTGTGCTTTTTTTTCGTCTAAAGCTATAAGAGTCCCGTCAAGATCAAATAGTAAATTTTTAATCTTTGTCATAATTAAGCTCTTTTATTATTAAAGTTTGTTTAATTTGTTTTTATAAATATTTTTGTAAAATTATATTTACTGTTTATTTAAAAGCATTTAATTTTTGTATTATATAAAGAATTTTCATTTTGTCAATTTTTGTAATGAAAAAAATGTATTGTCTTAATTATTCATTCATATCAATAAAATTTAACTTATTCTCAATTAATTCGTTCTTGCATTTGACATTAAATTAAAGTCTGTGTATTTAAAAAATAAAACAATATATTAAAAAAAGTAATTAATATTCTACATAAATTAATTGTAATCTAATATTTAATTAAAACCTTAAATATTATGGGTAAGCTTTATGAGAAATGAAAATCAATATATAGTTATAAAAAATGTTCTTGCATGTTTAAATTATGCTAAGCTAGATGATGATTTAATCAAGTATGTTGAAATTTTATTAGATAAAGTTGAAAATGAACAAATTTTAATTGATATTGTGTACAAAAATTCAATACACGTATTAGTATATTTACGTTTAAAGAAATATTTTTTTAAAACTTATCAAAGTATCTCAAATATTCATAATTTACAATTTTTAGTGCGTAAATATCAAAAAAGATATTTGATACAAAATGACTATTTAAAAAATTTTATAAATTATGCTTACCAAGAAAATATAAAGATTGTTCTTTTAAAAGGATTTTGCTTTAGCCAGTGTCTATATGATGAAATGTATTATAAGAAAATGAATGATATTGATATACTTGTCCCAGAAAAAGATATTATAGCAGTTAAAAATATATTAAATAAATTAAAATTTTTTTGTCTTATTGATGATTTATTTAATGAGAAAAAAGATAGTAAGAAGACGTATCATTCCCCTCCCTATATTTCTCAAGATAAAAATTGTGTTATAAGTATGCATTGGGGATTATCTCATAAAATTAATGATACAAAGCGCTTACAAGAAATTTGGAACCGTATCGCATTAATTCCAAGTACTATAAATGCTTATCGAATGAGTTGGGAAGATAACTTATTGCATTTGTGTATCCATCAACCTTATTATAAAATAGGTTTTCGTGAATTTGCTGATATTTTTAATGTTATTCAATTTGCAGAACCTAAAATAGATGAAAAATTGTTTTTATTGCAAGTAAATGACTGGCATGCTCAAGAAGCTGTTTATCGAGTATTCTTATTAGTTAAGAGATTATTTTCGCAATTAGAGGAAAATATTTTTGTTAATTCAGTCATAAGCTATACTAAACCATATTGTTCAAAAGAAGTTCTAAAAGATACAGAAAAAAGACTTAAGTCAATTAGATTTTTACTTAATTCAAGATCTACATATATATCTAAAATAGAAAAAAGTTTTTTATTGTTTAGAATTTCTAAAAGCTATAAATACAAATTTAAAATATGGTTACGAATGTGGTATTTGCTTTTTTGTGTACCTACTACTGAAGTAAAAATTTTTTCTTGTTATCTGGCAATAATTTCATAACTCTTACTTTTTGTAGAATTAAAGCACCTTTTTATATTTTAAAATCTCTTTGTAAAGATCATGGTAGAAAAACAGTACTATTTTTTACTATTGGAAATTTGTTTTGGATTATAGCAAATACTATTAAATTAAATTTTATCAAAAAAACTAAAGAGCAATACGACCTGTCTTTATTTAGGCTTTATAAGGAACTAGAGTAATGGCTAAATTAAATGGAATTTATCTTAATAAAAATATAACAAGTTTAAATTATGGTGGCAAGGCAAATAAAATATTATTTTTAATGCAAAAGAAATATAAAATACCTAAAAGTATTTTTTATTCATGTGAAAATATAGAAAAATTTCTATCAATTCATATCCTAAATTTTAAAGAAAAAATAAATACGATTGCTTTGTGTTTTATGCATAGTAATGTTGAACCTAATGAACTTGTTCTATTAAGAAATGAAATATTAAATCTTAAATGTCCATTAAATTGGTTACAGGAATATAAAAAAATAAAAAAGTATCTTGGTAATAGAGTTATTATCCGTTCAAGTATGAATTTGGAGGACACTGAAACCGACTCTTTTGCAGGTTGTTTTGACTCTCATCAAATGAACGAATTTACTGAGTTGTCTCTGTGGGAAACAATTAAAAAAGTTATTCTTTCTGCTTTAAGCGGAAGTAGTGTGATGCGCATTTTAGAAACAACAACCAAATTTTCAGATATAGAATTTGGTTTTTTTATTCAACAATTTATCACACCTAAGGTATTTGGTGTATGTTTTAGTCGGAATCCTTTAAATATTTGGGAAGAAAAAGGTGTCTGCGAGTATGGATTAAATGGGAATTCAGTTGTTCAAGGAACTGGTGTGACTAAATCATTATTCTGCACAGATACTCCAGATCAATCAGTATCTCCGTTTTGGTATGAATTATGGAATCATGCTTATACGCTAGAGAAACATTTATGTGCACCAATAGATTACGAATGGGTTTGGGATGGGTGTGAATTTTGGATTGTGCAAGTTCGTAAAGTTACAACAGAAGATTCATTTATGTGGCAAAAAACTCTTTCAGGCCAAATTTGGAGTCGGGAATTAACACAAGAACGGTTTCCTGAACCATTAACACCATTAGCTTGGACTTCTATCGCAGATATTTTTGTCTCAAATGTAAGAATTTTAAATGAAAGATTTGGAATAATCGTTAAGAATATTAATGAAATTGGGGTTTGTTTTGGTGGTTATGTTTACGCTAATCCAAATGTATTTAAATTCCCAAAAGGTATTAATATACGTTGGTCGCATTATTTATCAATATGGAAATTATTATTTTGGAAATTATTAGTTACTTTTATCGTTTTTTTTATTAAAATTATATTTACGAGTTTTAAAAAAATAGAATTTCTCATGTTCAAATTAAACTTAATTTTATTATTATTTGAAAAGAATTATAAAAAAGAATTTTCAAGTTGGCAGCAACAACAAAAATTATATATTAGTAGATTGGCTATATTTGCAGAGAATATAAGCACAAAAAATGAAATGAGTAATTTAGAACTCCTTGAAAACTTAGAAAAATTAAAAACTATTGGTGAAAATTTCTTAGAATCAGATTTTGCAATTTTTTTAATGAAAGATACTATCGAAAAAAATTTAAAGAAAGTATTTAATATTATTGGAATTACTGATTTGGAATATTCAGCAGTATTAGATAATTTTTCAGATAATAAGACTTTAGAATTTAGTTCGGATTGCAAAGCATTAGTAAAAATATTAGCTAAAGATATTAATGGTATTTCATTTTTAGAGCAGCTGGAAAAAATTAACAACCACAATAAGTTTGAAAGTATTTTTAAAATATTAAGCGAAAGATCAAGAAGTTTTTGGGTAACGTTTATGCAAAAGAATGGGCATATTAGAACCTCTTGGGATTTCATTAAACCAAGTATAAAAGAAGCACCATGGGATTTAGCCGCAACTTTAAGAAAGTATCAAACTACAGATTCAGTTTCAAATCATACCAAAAACGAATCAAGTTTAATATTAAAAAAAATGCAGCAAAAATTTATTGAAGTTAAAAAAGAAAAATTATTTTCAGAGGTTGAAAAAGCATTAAGTATTTTAAAAGAGCTTATGCGAATAGATGAAGAACAGCACTTTTTGTCTGGAATAATGATTGAGCAATCTAAAAATATATTAAAAAAAGTTGAGCTTTATTTTATACGTAGGAATGTTTTATTTGATGAAAATAGCATATACTTTTTGAGTATTAATGAAATAAAAGAACAACTGCACCAATGTAAATCAAATTTACATTTTTTAACTTTAAAAAGAAAAAAAATATGGGAACAAAATCATTTGCAACAAGCACCCATGGAAATACCAGTTAAAGTAAAGCAATTTAAATTAATAACTCCAGAATTAGACAAAAATAATCTTGTTGTTGGGCAGCCGATGAGTCCTGGTGAAGCTCAAGGAGTTGTTTTTTTTGCAGAGCACTTACATGAGACAAGTCAATTGCCAATGGGAGCTATTTTAGTAACGACATCACCAAATCCCACTCTAGCAGCTTTGTATCCTTTACTATCTGGCATAGTTACAGTTACAGGTGGTATTTTATCACATGGATTTATAGCAGCAAGAGAATTTGGTCTACCAGCTGTTTCAGGTGTTTCCCAAGCATTTTCCAAATTAAAACAAGGAATGATAGTAAAAATAAATGGAAATATAGGTACTGTTGAAATAATAAATACAAATTCAGTAACAATTTAACTTAACTGATTTATCCATTCTTCAGGAGTTAAAAGCTCCTCTTGTTTAAAATTCATTAAATGACTGTTTTGGGCAAATTTTATAATTTCAGTAACTTTAGAGTTGTCTATTTTTAGTAAGAGCATATATAAGTGCAAACTATTATCTACTTCAGAAAGAAAACCGTCTACAAAGTATTTTAAATAATCTTCATACGACTGAATTTCCTTTGCAAGTAAAATCATATTAAGCACAATTTTTGTATATTTTTCAATAATTTCATCTGAAAGTTTTTCATTATATAATTCATATTTATTAAAATCATCAAATTCTGATTTTGGCATATAAGATTCAAAGTTTTGAGGATTATTTTTATTGTTATATTTTTGGCATTTAGACATTAGACTTAATAAATTAGCATTTATTTTAGTTGTGAGCTCATTAATATTTTGTAATCTCTTATCTTGTAAGTCTGTTATTGCTTTCATATATCTTGTTGGAAAATGATTACGAACTTCCTTGTAATAATCATAAGCGGGTCTTGAACTCTTATTAAGAGTATTAGGATCTTTATTTTGGTTATTTTGTTGTTCGATATAATTATTGACTATTTTATCCCAGAACTTCTTTTCATGCTGATCTATTTTATATGTTAAATATGTTATTCCAAAATAAGCAACAATTTTTAAAGGGAATAGCCCAACATTTGTCACAACTGAATTAGCCACAGGATCTGTAATAAAGTTTGAAAAATTATTTGCAATTTCAATAGACCCCATAGCGCCTTGAACAGCACATAAGGCTGTATAACCACCACTTAAAACTTGGCAAATATC
>CAYSZE010000174.1:0-5620 GCA_964435255.1 uncultured Oligoflexia bacterium | reverse complement strand
ATGTTATTACGTTTTTGCTGCTTTGGCAATTTTGTTTGGGCTTTATATCTTATTTGGTGGTCTTTTTTCTGGACGTAAGTAGTTGTAATTATAAATTATTTTATTTTAACAAAAAAAATTCATTTAACCTCTTGCATTCATTTTTCTTCTCTGGCATACAGATTCACACGAGTGGGGTGGTAGTAGAGTTGGTTACAACGCTGGCCTGTCACGCCGGAGGTCGCGGGTTCAAGTCCCGTCCATCCCGCCATTTTAAAAAAGCAGTGAGATTTCCTCTCACTGCTTTTTTTATGGGAAAAATAAGTTGCTCAACTCTTCTGTATTCTTTACTTACAAAAGTACAACCTTTTTAAAATGGTAATCATTCATAAGCAGTCTTATTGAATGAACATATATTACTTAAGAAAAGGGCTCTGTTGTGTCACATAATAAGACTGTTAAAAATTTTTTAAGGCCGCGTTTCACAAATAACATTGCTATTTAGTATTTTGAATTGGCGTGGGTTAGAAATATCTGGGACTTCTATATAAATAAAAAATTGATTTCCTAAAGTTGTGTTCAAATAGGACAAATCGTAGTTCTCGTTTTTGAGTTTAGCGGCTCTTTTAGAGATAAATTGTAAGCAATTAGAAAAATTTAAGTTGGTCAAAATTTTATTGGAGGCTTTTATTTTGTCTAAACACTTTTTTTCATGAACAGAACATTCAAAATCAGCTTTTAAGCTTTTCCAGTAACGGACCCCTAATTGGTGTGGAGAGTTCTTTAAAAATTCAAAATTCTCTTCATAATGCCGTATGCCACCAAATATATGAGTTAATTTATTTTTATTTATTTTATATATTTCAAAACGGCCTTCAGAACCAAAACCTTCATCGCCAATATTAATAATGTAATTAGCAACTTTTCCTCCAAAATAACCTTCTGCAGTCATTTTTAATTTAAATTTAGCGTAATTTTGTTTACAGGTTGCTAAAAAATTTGTCCCTTTGTTTATGCTGGCTAATCCAATTAAGGCTCCACCTTTTTGTTCTTTATCGATTTCCTCAATTAATATAAAGTCTGGGTATTGATAACAATTTCTAATGAGGTCGGCGCTATTATACTTGTTTTTTCCTATATTAAATTCTTCTTTTTTGATGGGTATATCGTAGTTAATTGAGCTTTCAGCAGAATAAATTTTTAGATTAAAAAAAATTATGAATAAAAATAATAATAAATATTTTAAAATACATGTCAATTGCAAATAGGTAATCTTCTTTCTCCTCCTTCAAGCACATATGATGCCAAAAACATACTAAGTTAAGTCAGATAAAATAAATTTTACTCACTTAAAATAGGATCGCTTTGTAAAATATTTAAATGACTTATACTTAATTCGAAATTTTTATGAAAGTATTTCTCTATTACTTGAATTGTATCGGAAAAAAATGTTTCAATATCGACTTGGATAGAATTTACAACTTCATTTAACTTGACAGCAATATTAAAGAAAAAGTCGGAAATATTGGAAACAATTTTTAAGAAAAACATAGTGTTACTATTTGCTGCATCTAAGATATTTTGTTGAAAATTAGGATAATTTAGTCCAGCTTCTTTCATTCTTTCTAAATATTTGTCAGTTATTTTATTTGCTATATTTTTTGCTTGTAGTTGACTTTCATTCAAAATTTTAATAATTTCGTTATAATTAATTGTTTCATTTATAAAATTTATAGAATTCTTTAACAAGTTTAATTTTTCTTTATGAGTATACTCTAAAATTTCTTTAGAAAATTTATCTATTTCAGCTACAATTTCAGGAGGGAGTTTGGTATCACAACTAGGGGTATGATTTATCAGATATTCTTTGTAACTAAATAGTTTATAGTGTGTTTTCATAGCAGAAATAACTTGTTCAAAGTGCGGTTTCTTTAAAGTGTTTTCTGACATATAATTCTCCTCTTTTTATAATTATACAGGAATTTTATTGTTAACCTGTCAAAATATTTACAATTAAGCCACTTCATAATATATGGCAATAAATTTAAGTTCTAGTAACTCCTGTGAGGCAAGCATAAAGTATAAGCCCAGTCTCACATGAAATATAATTTTTTTTCAAGTGCAAATATCATTTTTTATTAGTTAAAAGGTAGTTAAAAAATCTTTTAACTACTATTATTTATTTTTAACTGGTCATAAATGGTAACTAAAAATTTCACTTATTTAAATTTAAGCATAGAGAAGATATAAAAAAATAGGTATCTTTTAAGTTTTATTTTATATGTATCTAGAAATAATTAAAACAAGTCATAAATAATTATTTTTAGGTACTTAAAATAAATTGACAAAAAGTATTTTAAAATACAAATAACTAAATTAATTTATATTATTTGTATTTTATTTATATAAAATAAGTTATATATATAATTTATTATGTTAAATGTTATTACATTATTTAAAATATTGTTTGTAGTACAAATTTTTTTAAAATGAGAATATATGAAAATTATACGAGCTATGGAAAATAAAATTAGTGAAGTGTGTGAATTATTTGATATGTATAGGCAATATTATGGCGTAAAATATGACAAAAGTATTGCAGAAAAATTTATTTTGCAAAGATTAAAAAATAATGATTCGATTATATTTGTTGCAATAGATGAAAAAAATAAAAGTAAAATAAAATTATCAAGTATATCTTTATAGTAAATTAGGCTTTTTGAAAGATAAATTATTTTATCATTATGAATTTTTATTAAATAAATAGTTAGTATTAATGATTAATATAGATTTATTTAATATGTTATATTGAAGTAATAAATGCTTTAATTTTTATAATTATTTTAAAAAATGATTTACTGTATATAAAATTTAGATAAATATTATAACCCATGAAGAAATTGATCTAATTCTGTAACAGAAAATGTTTTTTTATAGGGTTTTAGAAAAATTTCTGATATAATTGGAAAGATGCCTGATTGTGCCCACCATCCTATGTTTTTAAAAATAAGTTTTTCTACACCAGAATCTTCTTTATCAAAAATAAGCTGTGCATGGGTTTGATAATCGACAATACTGTATTTGTGTGCACAAATTGTTGCAACTTCGTTATGGTTCACAAATAATTGAATCCCCCAGCCATTTGCATGTTTCACCCAAAGAGTGTAAGCCCAGCCACATTCAATATAAGTATCTTTTAATTCTATAAGATAATTATCATTTATGACATATCTCCCTGCTGTTGCATTATAAATTTCGTTATGCTTAAGAGTTGTTTCTTGTATTAAAATATTTACATTATTATTCAAGTAGTTATAAATAAATTTTATCTCATTTTTTGCATTATTTTGAATGCGGATTTCTGAATTAGCATGTAATTGTGCTTGAATTAAAAATACAATGAAATAAAGTATAAATTTCATAATTTTTTTCCTTTATGAGTAATTTATTTTGAAAAATATGGAAAAATTAATTATAATTTTTAATTGTACTAAAGTACTTAACTTGGAAAGTCGTTATGTCATTAGTTCCTACGTAAATGAACAAATTTAATTCATCATCATCATAATCTTTTTTTATAGGATCTAAATTTATTTCAAGTTCAGTGGGGTAAATAGTATTTTGAGTCCACCAACCTAGATTTTTATAAATAAATTTTTCTTCTCCAGAATTAGTTTTTACATAAATAAGTTCTGCATGATTCGATAAATCTAAAATACTATACTTGTTAGCACAAATTGTTACTACTTTTTCCATATTTATTTGGAGTTCTATACCCCAACCATGTGGGTAAGTTAAGCCTAATATACTTAACCAAGCGCAAGGTTTATGTGTATCTGTAAATTGTAGGAGGTAGTTATTGTTTATGGTAAATCTTTTAGTAGAACCATAGAAATTTTCTTGGGGAGAAATTTCTCTAAAAGCACTAAATAAATGCTCACTATGTTTTATAAAATTATAACCTAGCTTAATTTTATTTGAACTCTGATTGGTTATAATAATTTCTGGATTTGCAAATGAATTTTGAATGAATAAAAAACTGCATATATGTATTGAGTATTTTTTCATGTTATTATTTTCCTGTTTTTTAATTTTCATTGAAAACTTTTAAAATGCAAAGTCGCTATAAAAAATTTGTATATAAAATATAGATCAATAAATGATGTTTAAAAAATAAATAATATTTATGTAATAGCAATGTGATATAAAATTTATTAAAAATTTATCAATTCATTTATTAAGATGAATATAATTTTAATATAAATCTTATTATTGAAAAATAATATAATTATTAAAATTATTTTTATAGAATAACTCTATTAATTACTAATTGTCTATTAAATAAGTTATGCTCTTAAGAAATTTATATTTCACATTACTTTTATTTATCCATAAAATATTTAATATATTTATTAAAAAATACATAAATAAAAAAATATATTAAGTAATTTAATAATAATAAAAAATAATAAATTTAATTATTAGTTTTTTTATTTTTAGGTACATTTTAAAATTTAAACTTAAAATTATTACACTTTTATAAAAATATTGATTGGTATTTAAAAATAGAATAAAATAAAGATTTAACTGTCAATATTAATGTTTTATTTTTATGTCAATTAAGGAATGCTTTCTAAGGGTTACAAATGGAAAAATACTCTGAAGTTATAAAAAATTTTGTTCGACAAATAAAAAATGGGAATTATCTTCAATGGCTTGGATTAGATCCAGAGGGAAAAATTCCGCAAAAGTTTACTGAAAAACTATTTGAGCTTTGTGAAGCTTTTGATACCCATGAAAAATTACAAGCCCAAAATCAAGAGAAAATTAATACTCAAGCAAAATTTATCAATACAGTATTGTCTTCATTGCCTTCATTAATTTCATATATGGATAAGAATTTAAATTATTTATATGTGAATAATGCTTATGAGTCTTGGTTTGGTGTGTCAAAAGAAGTATGTTTAAAAAGTAATATGACAGATATTGTGGGAGAGAAAGGAGTCAGCGCTGTTCGTGAATATTTAAATAAAGCTTATGCTGGTGAAAAACAAGACTTTGAAATTAAATTGCCTTATAAACAAGGATTACGTTGGATTCATGTTCAGTATATCCCTGACTTTAATATTAAGCAGGAAGTTATTGGTATTATTGTTATAGTAGATGATATTACCCAAAGAAAAGAAAAAGAAATTCAATATAGACAATTATTTGATTTGTCTCCACTTGGTATTATAAAAATAAATGATAAATACGAATTTTTAAGTGCTAACAAAGCATATGAACAGATAGTTGGGTATACTGAAACAGAATTAAAAAATCTAAATATGCTAGATCTTACACATCCAGATGACAGAACATCTTCTGATTCAAAAGCAAAATCAATTTCAATTCAAGATGCTGTTTTTAAACGCTTTGAAAAACGTTTTGTGCATAAATCGGGACAAATTAATTGGGTTCGAATAACATCGCGAAATATTACTGATGACTCTGGTAATATTTGCATAATCCAGTAGTTTTCGTCCAAGGATTCCGGAGCAAACCGGCGTCGAATTCCATTTGAATTCGTCCAAGGATTCCGGTGCAAAGCAGCAGCCAATTCCATTTGGCTCTACAGGAAGAACTGATGGCAGGGCGTCGG
>CAYSZE010000173.1:0-10758 GCA_964435255.1 uncultured Oligoflexia bacterium | reverse complement strand
CTGCAATAAAACCATAATCTTTTCCTGTTACACACGAATCGATTCCAACTAAGACGTAATATTCAAAAGAATAACAATTTAAATATTCGAAATTAGGAAATTGAGAAAAGGTTTTAATCATATTATCTTTATTATCGTGATTACCATTAATATAAAAAATCTTTTTGTTAAAACAAGCTAAGCTATTGGCTACGTATTCATAGGCTTCTGGTGAGCCATCATCTGCTATATCACCTGTAAGTAAGAAATAGTCAAATTCAAAATTATGAGAAGAGATATGATTGATAACAAGGTCAAATTTTTTTCGGACATCGACTTCATATAACAAAGCATCACTATATTTTTTTAGGTGTGTATCAGTCAGTTGAAGAATTTTCATAATATTACTCTTTCTTTTTTTTATAATGATTTAAATCTACAACATTTGCAGAAAGATCAGAATCATTAATCTTGTTTTCATATTCTAAATATTCATTACTTGTAAGCTTGTTAATTTCAAAATTAACGAGCATATTGAGCAAATGCTTTAACTGTCCTGTATCCATTTTTTTAAAATATTGTACTGAATTAAGCCAATTACTGGAATCAATTTCAATGACATTCCTTTGAAAGGAGTCACAAATAGATATTCTTTGATTTATGGGATCAAAACTATATATTTTATATTTGTCAAAGTTAATGCTATGAAAAAAAATAGCTGCGAGTTCGACATCGCTTGGTTCTGTATCGTATATAAGTCCGTTTTTATAGTCCTCATAATCAATTTCTTCTGTGTGAAAAGACCCTAAAGCTTGGAAAATGACAATTTTTTTTCCATCAGAATTGACTCTACACTTTATTATTCGCACGCCGCGTGTATTCTTAAAAAACTCTTTAAAACAATTTATTACTTTAAGTAGTGTTTTCATTTTTTCTTTGATTAAATAAATTTATGCCATTGTTACCAGTTTTTGGAAAGACAGAGTAAGAAACATTGTAATCATACGTATCCATCTTATCAAACAGTCTACATAATTTAATTAAAGGTTTAGTTAGGAAAATAGCAATTGTTAAGCCTATAATAAGTTTATAAATATAAGTGCTTGTTATAATGTTGAGCAAGTCACTTAAAGAAACGCCCACACCTAAGCCAAAATTAATAGAATAGGTAATGAGTACTAATGATAGTTGTGAGAAAACTAATGGAATAAAAATTGTGAGCAGATAACCGATTATTGGAAAAGTATAACATAAACCCGACTTTTTAGAGGTAAATAATTTTTTGCATTTTGAGGTTAAAATAGAACAAATCCATAAGGGTAAAAATGTATCAATGAGCCCCGCAGCAGTCACTGTCCAATATCTTTTAAAGTAATTAATAAAAGAGTTTGCTACACCATTGTCTTCAATACTATTAGAGGTTATTAATATTGCAAATAAATAAACAGTAAAACAGAATATGAATTGCGCAAGAGTCATGGCAATAATAATTCTTTTAGCTCTTTCTGCTCCATAAATATTAGCTGTTATTCCTATCATAGCAAAAGCAATTGGAAAAATAACGCCGCTGGCTGATAGATGTATAGAAGGCGATAAGCTTATTGTTAACAAAGCAACGGTATCACATATTATCTGCACTAATACTAGGAATGACATAATGTATGAGTATATCATTAATGTGGGCTTTTGTTGGATATTTTCTTCATAGTGTATGCTTACACTCATAATTTATTTCTCTTTTAGTGGTTAAGAATTTTAAAAATTTAAACAGGAATCTGGTATTTGCTTCATAATTGCGTATATCATTTTGGCTTTTAAGTTTACTTTGCTATCTATAAGCTCCGTCTTGCTTAAGTCACTTAAATTTACTAAATATTTATGTCTGAGTTCATTTTTAAAGTAGCTTAAATATGTTCTATTTTCTTTTTCTAAAATTATAATATCTCCATTTCTTAAAAATCTAAAATCGGTCACATTTTTAAATAATGCTATAGTTCCATTGGGTAACAGAGGATTTTCTAAATGGCTTCCAATTTCCACACAAAAATCGCAGATGTATTCATTACTAATAGAAATAGTAATAAATTTATATGGAATAGGCGGAGTCAAGGATAAACTTTCGATATCAACAACAGGAATGCGTTTTAAATCATTTTTTTTACTTGTGTGATCATTATCTAACCAGCCATGTGGCAATTCTGCTGCTGACTCTATATTTCTTGCTACATGATCTGAAATTTTCTTTTTAAGATCTTTAGAAATGAGTTCTGATAAATAACTACCTGAAATGCCTAGTATATTTTTTAATTCAGAATAACTCGTATATCGTTCACTTAACAAAATTAGATTATCTCTTCTTATGCAGTAAATATCTTTATAGGAATCTTTGTAATTCGAAATGGTAACCGATTTTTTCACTTACCTTCTCCTCATTTTACTCATACTGCAAATAATTTTTAACAATCTAAATGTCAAGATCCTTTACATGGTACCTTCTAAAACACAGCGAAATTTTTAGCGAAAAATTTTGCGAATTTTATAACGTAACTTCTTGACGATTCTTACCAACTCATTTAATTGTCAGATGTTAGTAAAGAGAATATATTTTAAATTTTGTATATTCCTTTATTTGTTAAATTAAAATTTTTGGTAATCTATTTTAAAAATGTTTTAATGTCTATTAAAATTTATTTAATGCAAAAAAAGAGGTGCTCTTTGAAAACGTCATATAGGCACTATATGGAGTCTTTTGCGTGGGAAAATTTTTATAAAATTGATCGTAATACAATTAAAAAATCAAACATTAATTTTGTTGATCTTTCAAAATTAGTTCATGACATGAATAGTCCTATTAATTTATTAAGTTTAATGTTTAATAGGCTCGAATCTAAAATAGACTCTAATGATCTAGAAATTATAAAAAGACAACTTTTAAAACTTTCTAATCTTACTAACCAAATATTTTCACCAGATTTAATGAATATTGAGAATTGCGAGACGAAGTCATCTTTAAATTTAGCAATTGATAATATTTTAGAAGATAAAATTTTATTATACCCAGATATTTTAATTAAAGTAATAAGAAAGTATGATGTAAGACAGAATGTTTTTCTGAATATAAAATATTTTGATTTTCTGGGATTATTATCCAATATTTTTAATAATTCTATTGAAGCTAGAACAAAAGATACTGTTATTCTTAAAATTGACTATACTTTTATAGAAGAAAATTACCTGTTGTTAACAATTTCTGACAATGGCAGAGGAATATCCAAAGACAATTTAAAAAAACTGGGTCACTTTGGAGTCAGTTTTGGGAAAGAAAATGCTAAACATTCAGGACATGGTATAGGTTTATATTCAGTAAAAGAAACTTTAAAGAAATATAATGGGGATCTCAAAATACATTCTAGGCTAGGCATTGGAACAAATGTGCTTTTAAAATTGCCCGTGATTTGTTAATTAATGTTTAATTCTAACATTCTTTTTTTTATGTTTGGGGACAGCGCTACATGTTAGAGATTGTGGAGGTTGAGCAACAACCTAAGGTTGAGCTGAAGCATTCCAAACTTCTACTGCAAATAAGACTAAATACTTCAACTGAAAAATGTAAAGAAATGTTAGAGCTTTGGTACCGTATGCAAATTAAAACTGCTGCTCCTGAATTTATTGCAAAATATTCTTCTCGTTTGCAAATCAGGGTAAATTGATTGTTTGTGCAAGCTATGAAAACAAGGTGGGGTGGTGCTAATCTAATTAAAAAAAATATTCGCTTAAATACCGACCTTGCAACAAAACCTATTATTTTTCTTGAGTATGTTATTTTACATGAGTTGGGACATTTTCTTGAGCCTTCCCACAATGAGCGTTTGCACTTTTTAATGGATTTACATTTACTCAATTGAAATCTGTACCTAGATAAATTAAATAAATTACCTTTGAATTACTAAATTTTTTTCTTTGTTATCTTTCCCCGCCTGTTACAACTGAGCTTGCATTATGTTTTTTTCCATCCTCCTTCCCCTTCTGTAATAAATAAACACCAAAAATAATAAATCCGACACCCAGTAAACGCCCTAAAAATTTAAATGAATACAAGTCACCGCTATCAATTAAGACACAGGTAATCATTTGCGCACTAATGGCATATATTAAACTTTTAGTTGCGCCTAATTTTATAAAAGTGTAGCTGCTGAGTGCCACCATAAAAACCCCGCAAAATCCTCCTAAATAAACATAAAAAGGAGTTTGTGAGAGGTTAGGCAATTGAAAATTGTAAAAACAAAAAAATAAGAGTGACAAAAAAATAAAACCTACAAAGTGGTTAATAAACGATGCGTGAAACGCTCCAATATAGTCACTTAATTTGCCATTAATAGCGCGATTCAGACCTATGATAAAACCATTAAATAAAGCAAGAAGAATATAATACAGCATAACGCAATACCTATCGGCAAAAAATAATAAGCCAACTGCCTATTAAAATGGAACTTATAACTATGAGATCATTTCTATGAAATTTCTTTTTTGGGATACCAAAAATGCCAAAGATATCGGAAAAAATACCAAAGGTAACTTGCCCCAGTAACATTAACGATAAGGTTCCTGATAGACCAATAACGCTATTTACTGCTATTGAAGAAAAAATAACGGTAAAGGCCCCTATGACTCCACCAAAGTATAAAAAAATGAGCAGTTTATTTTGGAGGATATTTAATTGTGCCGTTTTAGTTTTATGAGCAGAATTTTTTTTGTTATGTAGATAAAGAAAAAAAAGAATAATAATAGCAGTTACAGCCCCGACACCGTGTGCTACCCAGGAGGAAAAAAGTGGAGACGTTTGTTTTGCTAAAATGCCATTAAAATCGTTCATAATTGCTAACAGAATACCACTCAGTAAACAGAAAATAATAGGTAATGATATAAAATGCATATGTACTCTGACAAAAATGGTTATTAAAGATCTTTATTTGTTTTGACTCTTTCCGTAAATACTTTTTAAAGTTAAGCTACAGTTTTTTTCTGCACAAGTATCTAGCAAATGAAAGAGTGATGTAAAGTGGATCTTGGTATGTTGATTAAAACCAAGTGCACATGTTTCGAGGCAAGTATAACCCTTTTTGCAATCACTTGGTATCTGTTCGTTTAAATTTTTAACTGCATTTTTATTTAGGTCTGCATTGGTAAAACCTTTACTGCCCGCAAATCCACAACATAATAATTGATAAGGGATTATGACGTTGTTTAGACACATTTGAGCAATTTCAATAACTTTGTGCTGCATTTGTTGCAGAGTTACCGAACAATTAATGTGCAAAACTGCTGATTCTTGTTGTTGCCTAATATTTAGCTTATTTAAATGAGCATAGATCAAATCAATAGGATTGGTAATATTTAGACGATTGTTATTTAGTTTTTTTATTTCATTAAAACAGCTCATGTTTTCAATTAATATAAATTTTCCAGCAAAATTTTCAATGAGTTGATTAAATTTACTATTGCCTATATCTGGATATCCCATATTGGTATACATCAGGCCACAGCAGAAATTATTTTTCTGTAAAATTTTTACATTAAAATTTAATTTAGTTAAAAGTGAAATAATTCTTTCTATCATTGAATCTTTCGAATTTAATAATCTAGCAGAACAGGAAGGAAAAATGTAAATATCTTGCATTACGGAAGCTTTCCTTTCAATAATAAAAAAACTTTTCCAACAATAGGAACTAAAAAATGAAATTTACTGATTAGCAATAGAATAGGATAGAAAAAATAATGTCTATTTTGTTTTCGCCATATTTTGATGACATTTCCTGTATCCACTTTAACAGGACAAACCGTGGCACACATGCTGCTGGCTGCGCAGGTATCAGAACCTTTGAATTTAAATTCTTTTAACATAAATTTTGCAAGAGTTACATTATTTTGCTTATTAGCATGGTCAATGGCGCGCAGAGAAACAATACGTTGTCTAGGGGTTAAAGTATAACCTGTGGAAGGACAGACTCTTTCACAATTGCCGCATTCATTGCATTTGTCAAATAGTGGATCAACACTGGCAATAGATTTTAAATGTTTTAAATGAATTTTATTATCTCGAGTTAATATCACATCAGGATTTAAATAATATTTAGGATCAAATATTTCTTTTATTTCTTGCATAATAGCTGTAGCTTCTTTTCCCCACTCTATTTCTATAAACGGGGCTATATTTCGACCTGTTCCATGTTCTGCTTTTAACGAACCATTGTATTTAATAATGACAGTTTTTGCCAATTCATCCATAAATAAAGCGTATTTTTCAATTTCAACTTTATTATTGAAATTTATTTCAATTAAAAAATGTAAGTTGCCGTCTTTAGCATGACCAAAAACACAAGCATTTTTAAAAGAATATGTTTGAAACAGAGAATAAAGATCTTCAATTGCTGTACCCAACGTGTCAATTGGAAAAGCGATATCTTCTAATAAACAAATAGCGTTTTCACTTCTTTGTGCTTGGACTACTGGTAAAATAGATTTTCTAATTTGCATTATTTTACCGTAATTATGGTCAGAGAAAAAAGCAGTATGAAATATATAATTTTTTTTAGCTTTTAGTTCTGAAGTAATTTGTTCAATAATGCAAAAATTTTCTTCTTTATTTTTGCTTCTGATATCAAGGATAAGTACACAATTTTTTTCTGAATTTAAAAGAATGTTATCTGGAATATATTCTTTTATCTCATTTTTAGCACAGAGAAGTGAAAAATAATCTAAAAATTCTAAAGAGGATATGCTATCAAGATTTAAATATTTTAGCGTTTCCATTGCTGTTTTAGCAGAAGGAAACACAAACATTGCAGCGCTTTTAAAGGGAGCATCATAAATAGTTTGTAAACAAACTTCTGAGATATATCCTAAAGTTCCTTCTGAACCAACAAATAAATGCGATATAATATCAATGGGATTATGATAATCAATAAAAGCATTTAAGGAATAGCCCACTGTGTTTTTTAAGTTATATTTACTTTTAATTTTTTGTTTGAGTTCTTTATTGTTATTGATTTTTTCGCTAATGGTTTCTATTTTCTCCACAATATGTTTTTTTGATGCATTAAAAAAATCTTTACTTTCAATAGAACTGGTATCAAGAATTGTACCATCAATTAAAATAACTCTGATATGTTTTAAGGTTTGATAGCTATTGTATTTGGTACCACAGCACATGCCACTGGCATTATTGGCAACAATACCCCCAATTTTTGCAAAATCTATTGAAGAGGGATCAGGGCCTATTTTTTTTTGGTATTTTTTTAAATAAAAATTCGCTTCACTGGCGATAATTCCTGGCTGTAAATTGATGTAATTTCCATTGTCCAATATGGAATATTTGTGCCACTTCCAGCTAATGACCATAAGGCAATATTCAGAAACAGCTTGACCAGATAGGGACGAACCAGCAGCTCTAATCGTAATGGGAATGTGAAATTTGTTGGCACAAAAGAAAACCCATTTCACCTCAGATTCCGAATCTACTATAACAACTATTTGTGGAATAAGTAGGTAATGGCTGGCATCGTTAGCATAGGCATGCCTGCTTAGCGGGTCGGTTAATATATTGTTTTTAGAGATATTTTTGTATAATTCGCGTTCGAATTTTTGAATTTGTTTTGAGTTAAAAATTGCCATACGTTTTTTGAACTCTTTCTAAGGGCTAAATTTTTAAAGGCCAGATATTCTTTTATTATAGTTATCAATAAGTTGCGAGAGAGTTTAGCAGAAAAAAGAAGCCACTTTACGCTGTTCTTATGAAGGGAGCTGTTTTTTATAAATATTCTCCGCAAAGATTCTTGAATTTTTGTGGAATTTAAGATACGAACCCCAAACCGATTTGAGAGATGATCGGTCAAATTATTAAGAAGGGGGGTGAATGAAATGCCAGTAGTTAAAATTAAAGAAGGTGAAACTTTTGAAAGTGCAATGCGTCGCTTTAAGAAGCAATGTGAAAAAGCAGGTATCCTTTCTGAAATTCGCAAACGTGAGCATTACGAAAAACCCTCAGTAAAAATAAAGAGAAAACGTATGGCGGCACGCAAGCGCGCACTTAAAAAACAAAAGAAATTAATGGCTTAATTTCTTAAGTGGTCTCTTATAAGGGGGAGTTGTCTTCACAGCTCTCCTTTTTGCGTTATACTCAGATGTTAAGGTTCGCAAAATGACTTGCAGAACGTTATCTCAGTGAGGTTGGTTTGAGACTTCGCAAGCAATCTATTCAAAATTTAATCCAAGCAATAAATTTACCCGAACATTTGCAACGCTATATGGAAATCAAACGTTCAGGTGGCAATGCCGTAGCGAAATGTGTTTTTCATCAAGACGCATCTCCTAGTATGTATGTTTACCCACAACACTATCATTGTTATGCATGCAAAGCTCATGGTTCAATTATTGATTATGAAATGCATAGAACGGGATATCATTTCCGTGATGTTGTTGAAAACCTAGCGCAACAATATCATATTCATTTGGAATATGAGACTTCAACAGATGAAAAAAAGAATGCTTTGTTGCATGAGCGCTTTGAAAAAATGCAAAGAGATTTAGAAAATGCCCTTGTTTTTTTTCAGGAAAAATTAGCTAAATTAAAACAAAATACAGAGGAATATGCATTTGTTTCACAAGAATTAATTGCGTTAATCGGACACCAAACCTTTCAGCATTTGAGCATTTTATATACGGGTAGTGAACAAGAATATAATGCTTATTTTAACGAGAGCACTATAAGTGAGTTGACTGCATTTAATTTTGCCAACCGTTTTGCTTTTCCCTTATATAAAGAAAACGGCAAGCTGAGTGGATTTTTTCTTTCAAGAGAGCTGAAAGAGTTTGAGCTACATTCTAAACAACCATTGGAAGCTTTTTGCCACTTTTTAAGTCAAGGGTATCAAATTCTCACTCCTTTTCCTAAAAGAACACTTAAGTGTCTTAATTGGCAACAAATTCGTGCTCAAATAGCACAACAAAAAACAGTTTACGTGGTCACTGAATATTCTGATTTTTGTAATTTACATGCGCACGGTGTCACAAATATCGTTTTAAGCCTTGAAAGTCATTTATCAGCAAATATTTTAAAAGAATTTTCAGCAAAAGTAGCAAATATTGTTCTTGTAGTTGTTAATTTGTTAAAGAATAAAGCGTTTTTTTGGAATACTTTTAAAGAAGTAATTAATATAAGTCATTTGAATTTTGAAGTTTTGAAACTAAATATTTCAGATAAAAATTTTACGTTTGAAGACTTCCTTAAACTAAAAAGTAATACAAAAAAACTATGGGAAGAAATTATTGATAATTTCATGCATGTAATACCTAGTATAAATAGGTTATCTGAGTTTAATAGAAAATTACTGCCCCTATTTTATAAAATTGAAGAACAGTCCAGAAGAGATTTACTTCTGGAACAAATAGCACAAAAATATTTTTCGTCATCAAAAATAATTTTTTCGAAAAGAAATACACTTGATGTAGATACAAATTCTGTACAAAAAATTATAGATACAGAGGTAAAAGATAAAAATACAAAAACGTTTGCATCTAATTTAATAAAAAGTCAAAATGTTGAAGATTCTGATATTGAAAACTGTAAGAAATATTTAGAGAAAACAATAATATTTTATCATAAAATTTTGTTAACAAATTTTCCTGTAGCAGTGGAAGCTAGAAAGTATCTAGAACAGCGTGGTTTTACCCTAGATCTTATAGAAAAATGGCGTTTAGGTTTATGCCCAGCAAGTCATGAGTTAGCTAAAAAAATTGAAAAAAAAGTGGTTCCTTTGGAGCCACTGTTAACCCTGGGATTGGTTAAAAAAAGTAAGATGGGTGATGGCTATTATGACTTTTTTCATGACAGGATCATTATTCCTATTTATGGGCATGCGGGAGAGTCATTGGGTTTATCTGGTCGGATATTTAGCCAGCAACATACGGCAAGACAAACATTTTTACCAAAATATATTAATTCACCAGAATCAAAGTTATTTGCCAAAGCTCATATTTTATTTAATTTTTATGCAGCCATGCAATCTATTGTCGCTTATGGATATGTCATAATTGTAGAAGGGTATATGGATTGTATATCCTTAGTTAATGCAGGAATTACAAACACAGTTGCTGTCATGGGAACAAGTCTAACTAATTTCCATATAGAGGCTTTAGCAAAAGTAACAAAAAGAATTGTACTTTGCTTTGACTCTGATAGTGCAGGACTTCAAGCAACAAAGCGCTCTTTTGCTAATGTTTATCATACTAAGGCAATTGAACTAGAATATTTAGCTCTTCCTGAGGGGAAAGATCCAGATGAGTTTATTAAAAAATTTGGTGCTAAAGAATTTTTAAATTTGATGGCAAATACTGTGCCATTATTAAATCAATTAGCTGCATGGCTTTTTATTGAAGCGGGGCAAGATTCAGAAGTCTTTTTACGGCTTATTAAACAACAGATCTTACCTATTGTGTTGCAGCACTCTGACTTAGAAGTTCAAAATGAAGCATTGCATTTTTTATGTGACAAATACTTTAAAAACGTGTATCCTGATGAATTAAGAAAAGAACTGAAAGGAGCTTTGGCTGTTGGAAAACGTCCGCATGTAACGCATGAAATTGTTTCTCATACAGAAACTTTTGCTGGTATAGAATGGTCGGTTTTAACAATTATTGACGTTAAATTAATATTGTCGTTGGTTCATGCAAAATTTATTGAACTCCCAGAACGTTTGCAAAATGTTGCTTTAGAACAAGGGA
>CAYSZE010000172.1:0-3592 GCA_964435255.1 uncultured Oligoflexia bacterium | reverse complement strand
AGCACAACTGGAAAATTGGCCTTTAAAGCACACTTAAAAGGACAAAAAGTTGTTATTGGTGCTGCAGATACGTTTCGTGCTGCTGCTGTTGAGCAGCTTGCGGTTTGGGCGCAACGCTCTAAAGCAGAAATGATTCGTTTAAAAGAGGGAACCGATCCCGCTTCCGTTGCTTATGAAACGGTCAAACGTGCTTCAGAAAACGGTTCAAGTGTGTGTTTAATTGATACAGCAGGGCGTTTACAAAATAGAAATGATCTTATGCAAGAACTTGCTAAGATCAGTCGGGTTATTGCAAAAGAAAATTCTGATGCTCCCCATGAAGTTCTTTTAGTGCTTGATGCGACGACAGGGCAAAATGCATTACAACAAGCGCGCGTATTTCAAGAAGTTGTAAATATTACAGGTCTTGTTTTAACCAAATTAGATGGTACAGCCAAAGGGGGCATAGCTATTGCTATTGCTGCTGAGTTAAAAGTCCCTATTCGCTACATAGGAGTGGGTGAAGCTGTAGAAGATTTAGAGGTTTTTGAAGCACATGAATTTGTTAATGCTCTCTTCTGTGACGAAAATATCTAATGCAAAGAAAAATTAATGCGCATTAAAATGCGCTTTTGTGACTAAGTCTAAAAAATATTTATCTTCAGGAACAATAAAATCTGTACTTTCTACCATTATATTTAAATTATAATTATAATTTAGTGCTAAAAATTGTAAAGTTCTGAGAGTACTTATAGCCCTTTTTAGAGCTGGTTTTGTTCTGCTTAGACCTTCTTTTGCACTCATGTCGCAATAAGAAGAAAAATCAAAAGGGATTTTCTCTAAACAATTTCCTGACCCAAACATAAAAATAGCCACATCACAGGTCTTTAGAGGCACATTATTATGCCAATGGTTCGCTCCATTTGTTAAACTAAAATGTATGTTTTCTGGTTTTATATTCTGATTATATATGCAAATAGTTGTAGGGAGAGTAATTTCCTTCTCTAAATTTTGCTGAAATTGAAAAACAGTCACTGGTTTTTCTTTTTCTAAAGGAGGAATAAATTCAGGGTTTAATATAAATTGCGCGAGATTTGCGGGTTGAAATAATACTTTTGTCCATAAAATTTCGACAGTTGATATATAAGGCAATTCTTTAAAAACATTGTATTTGTGATTTTCTATTTGAAATAGCTTAGGATTAATAGCACTTCCCTTATCATCTAGCACTTCGCACATGGCAGCCACACACGGCAATTTTGCAAATTGACAAAGTTCGTAGAGGGCTTCTGTATGACCAGCTCTAGCGAGCAGACCACCATTCATCGCTCGTAATGGAAAAATATGTCCTGGGCTGAGGAAGTCGAGATGAGTAGACTTCGAATTTGCCATTAGTGAAATAGTATATGCGCGATCATTTGCTGAAATACCACTTGTGATGTCATGACTGGCATCAACTGATATAGTGAAATTAGTATGAGACATACCGCCAGGAAGTTGCGGTGCAGAACTGAAACCTAATTTATTTGCCATTTCATGACTAAGCGATACACATAATAAACCTTTCGCATGTGTAATAGCAAAATTTACGTTTTCTGGAGTGGCACCACATGCGTGAAAGACTAAATCAGCTTCATTTTCGCGGTGACCGTCATCACCCACAAGTATTAACCCACCGTTTTTAAAAGTTTTTAAAGCTTTTTGAACTTTTTCAACTAAAATTGTAAGAGCGTTTAAATATTGTTCACTGTAATTCACGGGTGAATAGCTCCAAGTTTTTGATATGTTTAATGTTTCTATTTGATTTGAAAAAAATATTGTAAAATAGTTTTTTCAGTGTCCTTGCAATAGCATAAAATTTAGTCCAAATCATTAATTGACTTCAGATGTTTTAATTTTTTGAAAGGAAATTCATTTTGATAGATTTCTCACCAAATAATTTATTTATAATTTTGCAATTAATTATCCTAGAAGGATTACTTAGTTTTGATAATGCTTTAGCGTTGGCTGCATTAGTAAAAAAGAAATTAAAAGATCCACGTCAACAAAAAAGAGCTTTGGTGTGGGGAATTTGGGGGGCATATACATTAAGAATTGGCATAATATTTATTGGTGTTTGGTTAATGAAATATGAATGGGTCAAAGCATTAGCTGGGATTTATTTAGTTTATTTAGCGATTCATGAATTATTTTTTCATAAAAAAGAAACCCATGAAATTGACAATGTTGAAAATATCAGTTCAAATTTATTACCAAATTCATTAAAAGTAAAAACAAGATATTTTATTATGGTTATTTTACAAGTTGAGCTTATGGATCTTATGTTTTCCATTGATTCCATCGCTGTAGCTTTAGCTCTTTCAAATGTTAAATGGGTTTTAATTACGGGAGCTGTTTTAGGTGTTTTATTAATGCGAGTGGCGGCACAGTTTTTTATTAAATTAATTGAAAAATTTCCTATTTTAGAAAAAACAGCCTTTGTTTTAGTAGGAATTGCTGGAATTAATGTCCTTTTAAAAATTAAAGATCTGAATATTGGTTTTACTTATTTATCTATTGATAAACCTATACCAGAAAATATTTTTTTATCATCGATCTTTTTTGTGTTAATTTCTTCGCTTTTTCTTAACAAGTATTATATCAAAAAATTTCATTAATAAAATATTAAATTAAAATTTACTTAGAAATACAATGAAATTTAAGTTATTCTGAGTGGGAATTATTTTGTTAAAGGAAATGACATGTTTGAAAATATACATTTAATAATTGGCTACTTTGCTGCAATTTTAACTACAGGCTCTTTTTTACCCCAAGCTATAAAAACTATTAAAACACGAGATACCTCAGGAATTTCTTTGGTTATGTATTCCTTGTTTTCTTTGGGAGTATTAATGTGGCTTATTTATGGGTTGTTAGTCAAAGATTACATCATTGTATTAGCAAATTTGATAACTCTGTTTTTTGCATTAATAATTTTAATAATTTGTTTACTTAACTTGAAAAAAAGGATAAAAAATATTAAATAAAATTGTTACTTTTAAATAGAAAGGTTAAAAAATGGATCTTAAATTAAAAGGCAAAAAAGCACTTGTGACAGGTTCTACTTCAGGGATTGGCTATGCAATAGCGCAATCGCTTTTACAAGAGGGAGCTTCAATCATAATTAACGGCAGAACAGAAGAGCGGGTCTTGAGTGCTGTAGATAAATTGAATAAATATAACATACATAAACAAATTGTTGTAGGCATTGCTGCTGATGTTGGAACCAAGGAAGGTGTGAATAAAGTTATCAATCAGGTTCAAGAGATAGATATTTTAATTAATAATTATGGAGTTTATGCAGCCCGTGATTTTGAAGAGATAACAGATGAAGAGTGGTTAGAAATTTTTAACCAAAATGTGATGTCTGGTATCAGACTGAGTAGACATTATCTCAGACAAATGAAAAATAAAGATTGGGGACGTATTGTTTTTATTTCAAGTGAATCAGGAATTCATATTCCAACAGAAATGATCCATTATGGAGTCACTAAAACAGCGCAAATTTCCTTAGCTAGAGGACTTGCAGAAACAACGTTAGGAACTGGTGTCACTGTTAACTCCATATTACCTG
>CAYSZE010000171.1:0-3736 GCA_964435255.1 uncultured Oligoflexia bacterium | reverse complement strand
GGGAATAAATCACTTCATTTAAAGTAGGATCATAAGCGATTTTAATTCCTAAACCGTAGCCACTAGGCTGTCCTAAACTAACTCCATTAGTAAGTTTTTGCCCAGTTTTTGTATCAACAGGAGTTAAAAATTTAGCCAGTTGTTTTGCTGACAACAATTGCCCATTAAATAAAGCTTGTATATACGTGTTTAGATCTTGCGATGTCGATACCAAAGAGCCTGCTCCCAACGACCAAGAAAGAGAATGACTAGAAACTGCTGACCCTTCTGGGAAAATAAGATCTTTTTTCTCAGGATACGTGAAATAACCTGTTGCTAAATTGTCATGATAGGCATTCGGGATTTCCTCTCTTAACAAATGTTCAATATAAAAAGTATGTTTTAAATTCAGTTTCTTAATAATCCTATTATACACTTCATTCTTCAAAGAATTATTTGTTACTTTTTCAATGATTTTCGCTAATAAGACATAGTTTGTATTTGAGTAACTAAATTCCAACTTATTACTAAGAGGTTTATCCTTAACAAAACTCAACAGTTCATCATAAGTAAATTTATGGAAAGGATTTTTTTTAATAACTTTCAAAAGTTCTGGGAAATCTTGCGGAGTCGGAGCATCTCTGGTGTAGTCAACAATTCCAGAAGTCATATTTAGCAATTGTTCTAACCTAATATTTTGCCATAAAGGATATTCTGTTAAATATGTTCCCACTGTATGGTTAATATTTAACAAACCTTCCTCTTCTAATTGCAGAGCCACAACACTTAAAAAAGATTTGGAGTTGCTACCAATTTGGAATAATGTTTGCTCTGTTACTTTAATTCCGTTTTTCTGAATAGCCCCATAAACTAAAGTCTGAATAGATTGAGAGTTGTTGCTATTACATTGAAAAGTAAAACTTGCACCTGTATTAAAATCATTTGCTGTTGCAGAAAAGTTAATAAAATTCTTATAAATATCTGTTTTTTCAGTTGCATTTAAAGCTTTATTGTCATTTGCATTGTTTTTACACCCCGTAGAAAAAGAAAAAAAAAAGAGGCAAAGTAAGTAAATATAGTTTTTTATAAAACATAATAGACCTTTCATTATTAATAAGTATAGGAAAATTATCTTTGTATTAAATTATAGTACAAAAATATTATTATATTAAGTTATTAATATAATAATAAACAATTTCATTATTATAATTAGCATATAAATATAAAAAAATAAAATATAAATAAATATATTTTGATAAATTACATAATTTAAAGAGCTTATAAAAAAATAAAAAAAACAATTCAGTTATAATAAATTTAACTTACCTATAAAAACAAGACTTTAAAATTTAAGATCATTAAATATTTGTATTAATTTTTTAAATTTATTTTAATATTAGACAAAATTTTTATATTACAAAGAATTTTTGTAGTGAAATTAAAAAAATAACTGCTACTTACAGTGGTCGACAATTTTTTTTGGGAGATTATTAAAATAATCATTGAGATTATTGTTCACAAAAGAAGAGGTGTTTAAAGTAGTTGCAAAAGAAATGTTAAATTTAGGAATATAATTTATATTAGAAACAAAGGTTAGTGTCCCACCAGAATTAGTATAAATGACTTGATTTATAGAAGCATCATACTTGATTCGTATTCCTAGGCCGTACCCTTCTTTTATTATAGTTGTATTAACCCCATAGGGCAGTTCTAAACCAGTATCCATATCAACAGGAGTTAAAAATTTAGCCCGTTGTTTTGCTGACAAAATTTTTCCTGTAAATACAGCTTGTAAATATGTATTTAAGTCTTGAGCTGTTGAAAGCATAGAACCAGCACCAAGAGCCCACGAGAGAGAGGTATCAGAAATATTCAAACCTACAATGTCAGAAGAATAGCTTGCCGCTAGCTTGTTATACTCTTCAATAGGAAGTTCTTCTTTTGCTAAATGTTCAATATAAAACGTATGCTTTAAATCTAGTGGTTTTAAAATCCGTTTATTAATTTCATTTTTTAAAGAATTTTTTGTCACTGTTTCAATAATTTTTGCCAAAAGAACATAATTTGTATTTGAGTAATTGAATTTAATCTTCTTTTCAATGGGCTCATTTTTTACTAAATTTAAAAGTTCAGTATATGTAAACTTATGTAAAGGATTATTTTTTATTTTATCTATAAAAGAAGAGTCACCAAGATAATTAGGAATTCCTGAAGTCATATTTAATAATTGCTTTAAGGTAACATTTTGCCATAAAGGATATTCTGTTAAATATGTTCCCACTGTATGATTAATATTTAACCTTCCTTCTTCTTCAAGCAATAGAACAATAACCGCTAAAAAAGGCTTAGAGTTACTTCCAATTTGAAACAAAGTTTTTTCTGTAACCTTATCGCCATTTTTTTTAACTGTCCCATAACTTAAAGATTGAATTTTTTGAGGATTTTTATTATTACATTGAAATGTAAAACTCGCTGCTGGATTATAGGTATTGGCAGTTGCAGCAAAGTCGTTAAAATAATTGAAAATATCAATTTTTTCAATTACCTCTGCCTTATGATTGCTACTCGAGTTGTTTTTACAGCCTGTCACTACAGAAAAAAAAATCGGTAAAGTAAATAAATATAATTTTTTATAAGACATAACAAAGCTTTCAGTAATAAGATAAAAAAAGTCACAAAATTATTTTACTTGGTTTAAATCAAAAATAATCTTAAATAATAGAAAACTTAAAAGTAAAGTCTTTTTACGCTTTAATAAAAATAAAGCCACTTGACATTGTAGAATTTATCATTATTCAGGTGCATAATCAGAAGAATGACCAAAGAAAACGGTATTAAAAAAAATTTTGTAAACATTAAAAACCTATCCATATAAAAAGCTACTTAATATCACACAGTAAGAAATCTGCAGGTAAAGTGACAGTCGTAAAAAATTGATTGACGTAATTTTGCACACATGTGCTTTCTGGGATAAGCGAAACACTATGGGTATTATCTAAAGACTGCAGTAATTTACTACCTTGAATTTGTTGCAGCTTTAATAAAGCATTGGCATGTGGAGTGATGGCATCAAATAATGAGGAAACCAATAAAATAGGTTGTTCTTTATGGATATTATGATTTTTTTGCAAAGGTTCATGTCGTTTATTTTCCCATGCAGAACAAACAGCATAAGTATTTATAGAAAGAATAAACCCATCTATGGCAGGAAATATTTTTTTAGATTCTGCTTTTAATGCCAAGTAATCATTCCAAGTAAAATTATTCATAGGATAATCTAGACACTCTACTGCATAAAATTGCATTGTTTCATCGAGATCTTCAGAAGATAAAAAATCATCAGCATTTAATACAGGTTTTAATTTATTCAACTTTAAAAGTAAATGACCTATTTTTTTCCAATTCGAAAACTCTGTCACAGAGTAAGTGAGAGAAGTCAATATATCTGCTTTAGTTATTTTTTTAATTTCAGCGGCATTTAATAGAGGATATTCTTCACTCAATTGTTCTAATATTGTTACTATTTCATCAAAATTTAAGTTGCAGTCAAATGTCGCATTACAATATTTAGCAAACTCATTAAAACTATTTTTTATGGCCATTGTTTCATTTTTTACAATTTCAGTTAATGACTTTGATTGATCGACAACACCATCTAATACCATTGCTCGCGTGTTATTCGGGTAACGATAAGAATACGTTGCACCAATAGACGTCCCATAAGAAACACCATAGTAATTTAATTTTTCGTTACCTA